>NZ_JADEWA010000204.1:0-9097 GCF_015207865.1 Dolichospermum sp. LEGE 00246 | reverse complement strand
TCTGTCGAGTGGAAAAACCTCTTAGAAGTCATTCTAAGACCACGATGAAGCAGAAAGTAAACACCAAAATTATCGCTGTCCAGATGTGTCTAGATTTTGGTAATTTTGGGTAAGTTTTATAGAACGGAAAAAGATTGTTACTAGTACTTACGCACTGTACAAATTAACCATGATGTGCATGAACGAAAATCCGTCGTTTCAGGCTTTTGGCGATTAACAATCCCCTGTTTTACCAAAAACATCAACCCCAAATGGCAATAACGGGGGGCAAATAGATTCTGTTGAGGATGGCACCCCAGCTATGGTAACACCAGAACCAGCAGAGGAAGTTGTTAACAACGCGTTACAGAGCGCGTTTGTTGGGAATGGCACACAGATAGATCCAGTTTCAGGAAAACCACTGCTTCAAGGTAGTAATAATGGGTGGATAAGTGGCTTTGTTGATAATTTAATACCGGATACTGAAATACCAGAACCTGCACTCCGAAGTGTTAATTATGGGCAAGAAAATACCTTTGTTGACAATTCTACTGCTGATGAGGACTTAAGAATCGAGGAACTCAAGCGGGTAACAAATTCGTCTATATCTCGACTCAACTCGGTCTAAAATCCAACCAGTAAGCTAAATACTGAATTAACTCATGAACTTAACACGAACAGAACAGTATGACTTTCTCCCTCGTTTCTACCGTCTTGCGATCGCCAATATTCTTTCAAACCTGATGATTCCTCTAGCGGGTTTAATCAGTGTAGCTTTTTTGGGTCATCTGCAAGAAATTGATGCCTTAGCAGGGGTTTGCATAGCTAATATCTTGTTTAACCTCGTCTATTTGATTCTTGAGTTCTTACGTATGGGAACCACTGGGTTAACCGCTCAAGCTGTGGGGGCAGATGACCAAGAGGCTGCACTGCTAGTGGGACTACGCAATGGCTTAATCGCCTTGGGATTAGGTATCGTACTGTTAATTTTGCAGTATCCTTTGCGAGAGGTAGGTTTTTCGCTCTTGAGTGCTGATATTGATGTTAAAGCTGCCGGCATTGACTATTTCAATGCTCGCATTTGGGGAGCGCCTGCTGTTTTACTGAACTTCGTTCTCATTGGTTGGTTACTGGGACGAGAGGAGAATAGTAAGGTTGTGGTACTTTCAGTTATTGGCAATGCAGCCAAGATAATTTTAGACTACTTATTTATTATTCAATGGGGTTGGAATAGTGTAGGGGCTGGAGTATCTCAAGCATCTAGCCAATACTTAATGTTGTTTATCGGCATCCTTTTAGCTAGTCGGAAAGTTCAGTGGCAAGAAATCCGCGCAGTTAGCCCACAAATCATGGATTTTTCAGAGTTGAAAACTATGTTGGCTCTCAATAGAGATATCTTGATTAGAACTATAACTGAGATGTCTGTCTTTACTATTTTTAGTAATCTAAGTGCCATGATGGGAACGATACTCTTTACCCAAAATTCTTTATTAGGACAGATAACACATCTAAATGTTTACTTAACTAACGGAATGGGATTTGCTACCGAAACCTTAAGCGGAAACTTGAAAGGTAAAGATTCAAAAGAGAAATTGTTACCCTTGCTGAAAGTTTCAGTTGCCAGCAGCTTGTTGATAGGACTCACTGTAGCTACAATTTGTGTTTTCTTTCCCCAGGCTGTCTTTGGCATATTAACCAACCATAGGGAAATTACTGAACATATTGATACCTATATTTGGTGTTTATGCTTCATACTTATATTCAATTCTGTTGCCTCAATGCTGGAAGGATATTTCTTAGGATTAGCCGAAGGGAAAATTGTTCGTAATGTCAGTTTGATCTCTGCTAGTTTGGGATTTATCCCATCAGTTATAGCAGCTTGGTATTTTCACAACAACTATCTTTTATGGCTATCCATTATATTATTTATGTTTGCCAAAATGGTGACAATGTTAGTTTATTTACCAAAATCTTTGAGTAGTGATACTGGGGTTAATGCAATTTTTTTGACAACTATTAAAAATGAAATTTGAAATGAGAGAAGCACCAGGGGCTGACATAATTATTCTCAACAGTCAGCAGCAAGTTTTACTTGTACTTCGAGATAATAAAAGCTCTATTCCTTTTCCTAATACTTGGGCATTCCTGGGAGGATATATAGAGAAAAATGAATCTCCAGAAGCAGCTATTCGTAGAGAATTAGTTGAAGAATTGGAACTAAAACTCGATGAAGTTAATTTTTTCAAGTCTTATTTTTGGGAAGAGTGTGATGAACACATTTTTTGGACTCGGCTGGATTTAGATATTTCTCAAATAACCCTACACGAAGGACAAAAATTAGCCTATTTTAGTCGAGAGGAAATTAATCAGCTTGAATTTGCCTCTCACTATGATCAAATTCTGGCTGAGTTTTTTGATTTCTTAGCAATTAGTTTAAAATTAAGTATTGGTTAAAGCTAATGAAAAATTCAATTGCAGAAAATTTAAAGAATACACTACCAACAAATATCGCTCAGGGATTGGAAAGTGCTTTAGCTTATTTACCTGGAGGTAAAACAGCAACAATAGAAAAACCCCAATCAGAAGGATTATTTAATCATATCTTATTGATTACAACAGCCACAGATCGCTGCGTTTTTCGTGCCAGACGGGATATTTCCACTGAAGCTGGTGATGCTTATATGCAGTATATGTATGAAGCCACTGGCTTTATCCAAAATGGCGGTTCTTTTAAACTCAGAAATATTGGAGATGAAGTTGATTTTATCAAACGGGCATTAGCTGTCGGCTTACCAGTTCCTAAATTAATCCATGCAGATCAAGATTGGATGCTGATTGAATATGTAACAGGGAAAACTTTGTTGGAATTTCTAGAAACTGGAGAAGTCAAGTTTTTGCCGAAGGTTCTACAAGAAATGAATTTAGCTCACAGACAGGGAATTATTTATGCTGATCGCTGGACTGGGAATGAAATGATTGATACCCAGGGAAATGTGCGAATGATTGATTTTGATATTGAATGGTTTTATCAAGGAGGTAATGATGGTACTCTGGAAGCATTAGAAATGGCATGGACTATTTTTAATGCCATGAGAGTAACTAGCAAACGAGATGAATTATTAACAATAGTAGAAACGGAAGTTTTACCATCATTAAAAGCATGGGGTTATGAAATCTCCAAAATGAAACAATTTATTGAAGGTTTATGCAAGTTTTATCTTGACCCCAATAAGCCCGGTAATCAATGGTCTTTACCAAAAAGTTTGTATGTGGCAATGGCTAAACCAGCGAATCGCTTGATTGCGATGTTTACTGAAGCTGATTAAGGGACTTCCAATTAAAAAAATACCCAAAAATTTCTTGTGGTGCGGGACGAATTGCCCGCTAATCATCAAGGACGGGCAGGATGCCCATCCCACAAAATTGGGTAATTTATTTTTTGGTGTTCCCTAAAGAAGATGGTGGACTTTTACAAGATTACGAAAAATATAGATGTGTAGGGTTTTAGCAGCGCTCATTGGTGCCAACTTAAGCTCAAATCCCTACCACATCTAGTTCCTAGTCTCTGACTAGGAATGCAGTTGATGAGGCTCGCCTGTTCCGTTTAAAACCCTCCCTACAGATGATTGTTTGGGGTAAGTTTTACCGGAAATTAATTTCTTTCATTACTTTCACGTTATAGTAACGAGTATCTGTGAGAGAATCGGGAATTTGATTAGCTTTAAATGCTGCTGCTAAATCTTCGATCGCTTCCTTTATAGTATGTGCAGGGACAAATCCCAGTTCTTGCTTAATTTTTTCTGAAGAAATATGGTATGAACGCAGATCGTCGGTGGGTGTAGTCATAATTTCTACAGATTCTCCCACTACTTGACGGGTCATCTCGGCAATTTCCATCAAGGTATGATTTTCATAGCCAGCGTTAAATATTTTACCGTCAATCGCTTCATCTGACCATTGTAGAGATTTTAGATACAGATCGGTCATATCTTCAATATGGATATTGGGACGTTTTTGCTGACCACCAAAAACTGTAATTTTACCATTATTAATTGCGTGGTTAGTGAGAATATTCACCACTAAATCTAGTCGCTGACGGGGGGAATAACCGCAGACTGTAGCAGGACGCAAAACTAAGGTAACAAAACCTGGTTCTCGTTTACTCAATAAGACTTCTTCGCATAAAGCCTTATAACGAGAATAGTCTGTTAAAGGCATTAAGGGTAAGTCTTCTGTGACATTTTCTATTTCTTTGATGCCGTAAACACTGGAGGAAGAAGCATAAATAAACCGCTTCACTCCGGCATCTTTGGCAACGTCTACTAAGTCAAAAAAGGCATCGTAATTAATCGAACGGCCTAAGTCTGGATCTAATTCAAAGCTGGGATCGTTGGAAATACAAGCTAAATGAATGACAGCATCACATCCTGGCATGATTTTTTCTAGAAGTTGGCGATCGCGGATATCGCCTTCAATCTCTTCTAAATGAGGATGATCTTTAACGGCATTTAATACATCTTTGCCATAAAGATACAAGTCTATTACCTTAACTCCATATCCAGCTTGCAGAAGTTTAGGAACTAAAATAGCTCCTACATAACCAGCACCGCCGGTCACTAAAACTTGTTGAATTGGATTCATTGATTTACTCCTTAATTATCTTTTAAAATGTGGAAATTGTTTTAGCAAACTTTAATAAGCGTCCCTTGTCTACAGGCTTTTCATTTCCTAAAACATTGGCAGTGATCGCTCCGGCCAAATTTCCTAAAAATGATCCTAACTGCACAGGCAAATCTAACTTAGCACTCAAACTGGCTAGGGCAAAAAAGGCATCTCCAGCCCCGGTGGTATCTTTGACTTGTTGTGTCATAGCCGGAGTAATTTCCATCTCTCCATGAGTATTAATTCCCAAAGAACCAGCAGATCCTAAAGTTAACCAACCTTGTTGCGCCCCTAAATAATATTGCAACCGTTTTAGTAACTCTTCTCGATTACCATAACGATTAGAAAATGCCAGACGAATTTCCTGTTCATCTACACAAAATGTATCGGCTCGCTTATATTTACTAATTAGGTTATAACCGTAATTAGCACTATTAGTTTGACAGTTTAAGGCTAAAAATGGTGCTTGTGATTGAATTAATTCAATTGCCTCAGCATCAATTAATCCATGACCATAATCCGCCAAAACCACTAAATCGCAGTTTTTTAACAGTTTTTCCCAAGCATCTAAAAGTTTTTCTCGTTCTTGGGGTCCTAGTCCTTCTTCGTCTATGGAATTAATCGCAAATAATTGGGTATAACCCTTGGTTTTCCCTTGTTGTTCAATATAACGACACTTTGTTACTGTAGAATAGTTTTCTACACAATGTAAATTAAGATGCAGCGTACCATCAATATGATTAGCAATCAAATGATGTACATCTGGTTCATCACCAATGGTACTAGCTAGGGTGACAGATTTGGCAAAACTACTGAGATGGTTAGCGATCGCAAAAACTCCCCCCAAATGTTGTTCTTTTTTCACAAAGCGGGTTGATGGCGCTCTTCCTTTTGAGGTTAATCCCTGAACTGTACAGTGAACAAACTCATCAATAATAATATCCCCCAACACCAAAACATTGAGATCCTGCATTGCTTCTATCGCATTTCTAATATCCTCAAAAGCATATTGTTGACTAAAATCATTGGCATAACGTTTTAATTCTGGAGGGATAACATCAAGATAATTATTAATCAGTCGTGTAGAGCTAAAAGTAATTTCTTGAGTATAGCGAATGTCACCTCCGTAAGCTCTTACTTGAGCGATTTCTTTATCAATATTGTGGGTTACATCTTTCTCTGTTTCCGCATATTCATCTCCCTTGCAGTAAATATGAGGACGCACTTTCTCAATTACTTCCAAAGCTGTGACGGCGGGAGTTAAAATTACATAATCAACACAAGCTAAAGCAGCTATAGAATTAACACGCAACTCATCAGAAAATATTGGTCTTCCTGGTCCTCGGTTAATATAAGGAGTAGCAGTTAGGGAGATTACTAATAAGTCTCCCATTGCTTTAGCCGCTTGTAAATGAGCAATGTGTCCGGGATGTAGTAAGTCAAATACCCCATTACAGAGAACGATTTTCCGTCCTTTTTGATGGTAGACAGTGAATACTTCTGCACAAGTTTCAAAGTCAATAATTTTTTCTCTATATATTTCTAATTGCATCTTTATTTCATTGCTAATCTTGGTACAAAAGTTCACAGAAAAATCGAACAATTCAGAACTAGAACATCATTATTTACTTGATGATTCTAGGTTTAGATATCTGACAATTTTTGAAGAAAGAGGTCTACAATTCTAGTTCTTGTCACATATATTTAATATGCAATCATTAAATCTTGTTGTTTACCACAGATAGAATTTCTTCTATATATAAATGGGATGAATATTTTAGGATGCTTTTAGTTCATTTAAACTGAGATAGTTATCCACATTTGCACTAGGTAAAGCACCTTCTACCAAGCCATCAATAATGCAGTGACAAATACATAAGTGCATGATTTCTGCAAAACCATAGGACATCGTGGGAACATAAAAATTTAGATGTCCAAGTTGACGTAAGGGGTTGTTAGGTTGAAAGGCTGAAAGTGTAATCACATGACAATTCATTTTTAGTGCTTGGTAAACACCAGCAAGAATATTTTGTGATTGTCCAGAACTACTAATTGCAAACAAAACATCTCCAGACTGAGCAAATGTAGAAATGGGTTTGCTAAAAACTTGTTCGTAGCCAAAGTCATTACTAATACAGGTCACCAAAGCACCATCGTTAAAGCAAATCGCGGGAATATTACCATTACGCCAGTAGTCAATAGCCTGATGACTAGCTACGGCTGCACTTCCTCCATTACCGATAAATATCACTTATCAAATATTTCCTGATCGCTTTTCTCGAAGTATTCCCACTGAACAAAAGTGGTTACTTAATATACCCTTAGAAGACTGGAATACTACTCCTACATTTCATGGTTATAAAGGCGGAAATCTTTGGGGAATAATTGAAAAACTAGATTATTTACAAGATTTAGGTATTAATGCAATTTACCTTAATCCTATTTTTACATCTGCCAGTAATCATCGTTATCATACTCTTGATTATTATCAAATTGATCCCTTATTAGGCGGTGAAGAAGCATTTACCAATCTCCTTAAAGAAGCTCATCATCGTAAGATTAAACTTATCTTAGATGGAACTTTTAATCATGCTAGTAGAGGCTTTTATTTTTTCAATGATATTCTCGAAAATGGACAAAATTCTCCTTGGTTAGATTGGTTTAAAATTACAGGTTGGCCTATCTCACCTTATGATAATTCTCGTCCTGCTAATTATGCTTCATGGTGTGATCTTCGTGCTTTACCCGAATTTAACACTAATAATTCAGGAGTGCGCGAATATATTATGCGTATAGGTGAATATTGGATTAAACGTGGTGCAGATGGTTGGCGTTTAGATTCGGCAGATTACATCAAAACTCCTGGATTTTGGCAAGAATTTCGGGAAAGAATCAAAGCAATTAATCCTGAAGCCTATATTGTGGGAGAAATTCCTATGAATGCAACTGAGTGGTTAGATGGCACACAATTTGATGGCGTGTCAAGTTTACCCTTTCTTAATGCTACCACTGCCTTTATTGTCGGCGATCGCCAGGTAAAAGGTCATTTTGCTGAATATGCACCACCACCACCAGCAGATGCGGCTAAATATGGGGAAGAAATTAATCAATTACTGCAACTTTATCCGTGGGAAATTCAATTAACTCAACTTAATGGTATTAATAATCATGATACAGCTAGGTTCATTGATGTAGCTGGAGGTGATCGCCCCAGTTTATATTTAGCAACGTTACTATTATTTACTTTTCCTGGCGCACCTTGCATATATTACGGCGATGAAGTCGGTTTAACTGGTGGTTATGATCCCGACTGTCGTAAAGGTTTTCCTGATAAAAAACAGTGGGATCAAGACATTTTAGAGTATCATCGTCAATTAATTAAACTGCGTCATAATTATGCAGCATTAAAAATTGGTGAGTATCAAACTTTATTTGCTCAAGGACAAGTTTACATTTTTGCGCGAATCTTACTAAAAGAAGTATTGATAATTGCGGTAAATGCGGGTAATGAAACAGCAGAAGTTAGTATTCAAACATCATGGCGATCACAACCTCATCAAGTATTATTGACCTATGGTTATGGTACAGTAAATTGGAATAATGAAGCAGCACAACCAAGTCTCAATTTTGCACTTACACCGCGCAGTGGGTTAATTTTAGGTTAATTATTTAAGATGAACTCTAATCACTCATTACTGTTAGCAACTGACCTAGATGGTACTTTTTTAGGTGGTACTCATCAAGAACGCTCTGAATTTTATCAATATATTCACAACCAGCGAGATCGTATTCTTTTAGTGTATGTCACTGGCAGAGAACTAGACTGGATCAGCAACTTCCTAGTTGAAAACCCCCACATCCCTAAACCTGACTACATCATTGGTGATGTAGGAACAACTATTGTAAATGGTAAAACCTTCGAGCCAATTTCTGCTGTGCAAGATTGGATAATTAAACAATGGGATAATGCCAACGAACAAGTTAAGAACCTATTAGCAAATGAACCAGGATTAAAACTACAGTCTGTTAATCCAGATTATCGCGTATCGTACTATTATGATTCTGCAATATTACAACCTAGCACCATTCAAAAAGTAATTGATGCTGGATTTGATTGCATTATTTCATCTTATGATATCTATTTTTATTTTGATGTCATGCCAAAAGGAGTTTCTAAAGGGCCAACTCTCCTTAAGTTTTTGTCCGAAATAAATTTTAATGCTAATAATACAATTGCTTGTGGAGATACTCTCAATGATTTATCCTTATTTGAAACAGGATTAAAGGGAATTGCTGTCGGAAACTCTGAACCAAGATTAATTGAGAAAATTCAAATAATGGAGAATGTTTATCATAGCCCTTATCCTGGAGTAATGGGTATTTGGGATGGTCTTAAAGTCTATGGCAAGGATTAAAAAATAATTAAATTTATCTAGTTTTTTTGGCTATCCTAGAC
>NZ_JADEWA010000203.1:0-9106 GCF_015207865.1 Dolichospermum sp. LEGE 00246 | reverse complement strand
GTAATTACTTTTAATATAGAGTTAATATTTGATTTTTGAAATATACCTAGGGTGGGCAATGCCCACCCTATATTACTTAAATTGATTTAACTAAATCGCCGTAGTTCACAAACTGAAATTAAACATAGGAAGATTGCCATCAGATGAATTTTCCACCTTCTTCAAATTATTGGCATGGGCGCTCTATCGGTGATAACCAGCGATACCGGATAGATAGACCTTTAGCAGTCGGCGGTATGGGAGAGGTTTTATTGGCAACAGATACCCGTCTTGGTCAGCAGGTAGTGTTGAAGTTACTCAAAGATACGCTAGTAACATCCCAAGAGATGAGAAAGCGTTTTGAGCGAGAAGTAGCAGTTTGTGCAGCTTTGCAAAGTGACCATATTGTCAAGATTAGTGATTGTGGGATGACTCCAGAAGGATATCCCTTTTATGTGATGGAATATTTGCGCGGTCAAACACTGCGACAATTATTGTTGCGAGAACAACGATTATCTGTGGAACAAACTGTGAGTATTATCTCTCAAGTTTGTCAGGGTTTACAGATGGCGCATCAAGGAGTGACTCTGCAAAAAGATGGCAGTAATGAACATATTCAGGTGATTCATCGTGACCTGAAACCTGACAATATATTTCTTGTCCCTACAGATTTGGGAGAATGGGTGAAGATATTAGATTTTGGTGTCGCCAAAATCCGTAGTGAATCTTCTGAACAGACTAGTCTCACTAATACTTTTATCGGCACATTTCGTTACGCTGCGCCTGAGCAAATCCAAAACAAGAAAAATCTAGATGCCAGAGCTGATATTTATAGTTTAGGCATCATCCTATATGAAATGTTAAGTGCAGCAGATCCCTTTGGTTTCAGCGTCAAGGGTAATAATATCAGTGAAGCTTCCTGGGTTTTAGCCCATGCTTATGAACCACCAACACCTTTGCGGGAACAACCGGGATGTGAACACTTATCTACTGATATCGAAGCTGTAGTGCTAAAATGTCTACACAAAAACCCGAATAATCGCTTTGCATCCGTAGCTGAACTCAATCAGGCTTTGCAAGCAGCCAGCGACCCTGTAGCAAATACGGGTACAAAGCAGGAGCAATATTTTGTTTCCCCAGAACCCATACTTGATCAGCCAACTATCTCTAAACCCTTGTCCTCAGTTGAATCAAATCAACCTCTGTACAATCAAGGGTTGAATAACGAAACTGTACCCCGACCTTTACAACCCATTCAACTAGAATCACTGAAAGAGACTATTCTCCCACCCTGTCCTATACCCTCTCCTGCTGCGAATAACGAAACTGTACCTCGACCTTTACAACAAATAGAACCAGAGCAACCGGAAGGGATAATTTTCCAACACCGCCCTACACCCTATCTTGCTGCGAATAACGAGATTTTACCCCAGCCCGTACAATCCATTCAACCGAAACCACCGGAAGGGACAATTGTTCAACCCCGCCCTACACCCTCTCCTGCTGCGAATAATGAGAATTTACCCCAGCCCGTACAATCCATTCAACCGAAACCACCGGAAGGGACAATTGTTCAATCCCGCCCTACACCCTCTCCTGCTGCGAATAACGAAATTTTACCCCAACCTGTTTCTCAAATTAATAACAACACACCGGATAATACAATCTTTCAACCAAAGTCAAAACATTTAGAGAACTCAAAAAATTCTCATATTTTTCAAAAAAATCTGTTGATTGGATTAGCGACTGTACTAGCTATTGTACTAGCTTTTTTTGCTGGAATGTTTATATTTTCTTTACAATCAAATCAGGGTTCTAAAGATTCAACGAATGTACCAAACTCAACTCAAAAAAACTAATTCGGGATTACGCCACGCTATCAGCTATCCCTAATCGAAAAAGTATCGACAAAAGTCTAATTACATAGAAATGACTAATACAGATATTGTAAATGGGTATGTATTAGCTGCCAGCCAAACACTTTCATGCTTATCTTTGTTGTTCAAACATTAGCAGAAATTCTAGCTGGAGGAACCTCACTGATAAGTACCGAGCAGATTGACTTTAGCCATCCTAGTCATCGCCGGGAAGAGGGTGCAGGCCCAACTCTCAATTTGTACGTTTATGATTTACGTGAGAGTAAACAAATGCAGCATTCTGGCAGACAAGTAGAACGCAAATCAAACAACGGTCTGCAATCTGCCACAGTCAATTGGTCACCTAGTTGGTTTGATGTATCTCTATTATTAACAGCTTGGGACAGAACTGCTTTAGGTGAGCATCACTTGTTGAGTGAAGCTTTGAACGTGCTGTTGCGTCATCGCTCTCTGCAAGAGGATTTTTTGATGCCAGAATTGCGGGGTTATGGCAATTTGTCAATGACAGTTGCTCTTGATCCGCCCATTGAGGTTGGCTCTTTATGGAGTGCTCTCAATGTACCCTTGCGTGCTGGCTTGTTTTTGACGGTAACAGCACCCTTAGAGCCACAGTCTGCAACGGTACCATTGGTTTGGGAACGAATTTTCAGTTTACAAAACCAATTTCATGCTAATGGTAACAGCTCGGTTGAGACTAAAAAACGAGTAGCGATCGCTGGGGTTGTGAAAAGTGCGTTAGCTAACAAGCCTTTGGTAGATGCAAAAGTTTCAGTGTTGAAAACTGAAAAATCCGCAGTCAGCAATCAAGAAGGACTTTTCTTTTTTGAAGACCTGCGTATAGGTAATTATGTTTTGACAATCAATTGTCCTGGCTATTTACCCAGGGATGTCAATGTCTTGGTTGATAGCCAAAGTTATAGCTTCAAAGAAATCTTACTAACTCCTGAATAATTTAGGTGTTTACCAACTAGGAGACGCTTTTATGGCCAGACTTGATTACTTTGCTCCAGGTGTATATATTGAAGAAATTGACCGTGGCAGCCGCCCGATTGAAGGTGTGAGTACGGCAGTCGCTGGGTTTGTCGGCTTTACGGAAGATATTCGTGATGGGGCTGAGTTATTTAAGCCCATGTTAATTACGAATTGGACGCAATATCTTAACTACTTTGCCCGTCCTAACTCCGATGGGTTCACCGACTTTAACGCCTACTTACCTTTCACGGTCTATGGCTACTTTATGAACGGTGGTGGTCGTTGCTACGTGACCAGCATTGGTACTCAGTTACCAGGCGCACCCAAGCCAGCCAACCCAGAACCAGCAACCCTGAGAATTAATGGTAGAGGTAATCGTCCAACGCTGCGCTTTGCTTTGCGTCCTGAGCAAGCAGCAAGTGGAGCAATCAATATTTTAATTAGCGATAGTGGTCCTCGCGCTTTGCCAGAAGGAACAGAAGGTGAAGCCCCACCTAATACTGGTGAGTACTTTTCCGTGCAGATTCGCCGTGGTGATGAAGTTCTTGAGCAATTCGAGAACTTAACCATGAACCGTGAAACCACACCCCAGATAGCGACCTATGCGATCGCCGCTTTGAGAAATTCTATGTATCTCCAGGTGCAAGACATTTCTCAATCTGGACAACCTTTATCTCGCCGTCCGGCTAATGGTCAGTACGAACTAGCACCGCCGATTGTCCCAGCAACCGTTGATAGATTTTCTAGCGATTTGGAAGGGATACGTGATGACCGGACAGGGGTAAGAGGGCTTTTTGAAATAGATGAAATCACCATGCTGGCTTGTCCCGATTTAATGCGGGCATATCAAGCAGAAATCATGAACTTGGACCAAGTCCACGGTATCATGGAACTGATGATCAGTATGTGCGAAGGTTCAGCTAGTGGTGATATTCCTAATCCGCCCAACCGCATGGTTTTGCTTGATCCACCACCAGAATTTAGCAAACCGCAGCAAGTAGTGGAATGGTTGAATAGATTTAACCGTCGTTCCATGTTTGCCGCACTTTATTATCCTTGGATCAAAGTTGCCAACCCACGCGATCGCGGTAATCCTATTCTCGTCCCCCCCTGTGGTCATGTCATGGGAGTTTGGGCGCGGACTGATGAAACCAGAGGTGTTTATAAAGCCCCTGCTAATGAAGTCCCTAGAGGAGTAATTGGTTTAGGTTATGATACCAACTTCCGGGAACAAGAACTATTGAACCCCTTGGGAATTAACTGTATTCGCACCTTTCCCAACCGTGGTATCCGCATTTGGGGAGCGAGAACCCTCGTTGAGCCAGATAAAACCGAGTGGCGTTATATCAGCGTTCGGCGATTGATTAGTTATATCGAAAAATCCATTGAACTAGGTACTCAATGGGTAGTTTTTGAACCCAATGATGAGGATTTATGGGCCCGTGTCAGACGCACGGTTAGTAACTTTTTAGAGCGGATTTGGCGTGAAGGTGCTTTATTTGGATCTAGTCCACAACAAGCATTCTATGTCAAGTGTGACGAGGAACTCAACCCACCAGAAACCCGAATATTAGGTCGTCTATATATTGAGGTCGGAGTTTGTCCTGTCAGACCTGCTGAATTTGTGATCTTCCGCGTCAGTCAGTGGAATGGCATCGGAGATGATGAGTAGCAGAAAATTCCAGCTTGAACGTACTTTATAACACTTATTGCACAGGAGTTTGAATCACTATGGCAGGGGAATTTTTAACGGCTTGTAAATTTTACTTCGAGGCTGACGGAATTACTGATAAATTCATTAAAGAGATTAGTGGATTAGGCGTTGAAAGCACTCCAGCACAAGATATCCACGGCTCATCTAAGTCTGGTAAAATCATGCGTCAAGCCACACCGACAATAGTAAAATTTACTAACATAACACTGAAAGTTATTGCCACTGATGACGTAGATTTGTATCAATGGTATCAAAAGTGTAACGAAGACATGGGAGATCCTAGACAGTGGTCGCAAAATCGTAAGACCGGTTCAGTAGTTGCTTATGACCAACAAGGCAGTGAAAAAGCCAGATGGAACATTGTTAACTGTTATCCCTGTAAATATACAGGTCCCACCTTAACTGCATCTGGTGGCGATATGGCTAATGAAACCGTTGAATTGGTTCACGAAGGCGTTAAACGGGTCAAATAACCGAACTGACGCACAATGGAGTAAAAGTGGGGATAATTCATGAATTACCCCTACCTAAGAATAATTTTTGCAGCCACATAGCAATGGGCAAAAGTAAAAACATTATCATCTTGTGAGGTTGAGATTTTAATAATATCCTCACCTCCTGTCTATTGCTATATGTTCAATAATTCCTAAATTAGTCTGATCAGCAATCAAAAGTGCCAGAAATAGCAGGTCAAGTTCCAGAAATTCTCACAGCCCATAGATTCTATTTGGGGCTGACACTAGACGGTCAAAAAGATAATGTTGATGGTTTCTTTTTAGAGTGTCAAGGCTTTAAAAGAAGCCAAGATGCTATTGAAATCACTGAAGTCACTCCTAATAAATGGGGTGCATCAGATAAAGGTCAAGTTGTCAGAACTAAGATTCCCGGTAATGTGAAAAGCGGCAATATCACTCTTAAGAGAGGTATGACCAATTCTCTAGCTATCTGGAAATGGTTTGAAACCGTTCAAGAAGGTAAATGGGCTAGTCAACGCAAAAATGCTGCTTTGACTATCTATGACCAAGCAGGAAAAGAACAGGCAAGATTTGAATTAGCTGGCGCTTGGCCTGCTAGTTATAAAATTGCCGATGTCAATGCTCGCAGTAGTGATATAGAAATTGAAGAAATTGAAGTTGCTTATGAAGAATTTAAGCGTGTGAAGTAGTCATTGGTAATTGGGAAAAGGTAAGTACCTGGACAGAATTAATTACATATTGGTTATTTACCAATTCTTTGCCAGTCAAGGATTTCAGCCCAGATTTTTGTGTAATTAATTTTGTCCGATTACTTAAAAGGCAAGAATTAGATAATCTCGATAATCTCCACCTAGACCCGGACTAAGTTGTGCAAGTGCGGTTAATAAACTAAAATATGTTTGCAACAGAGTTTGAATTTACACTGCCTAAAGGGTATCTGGACTCAGAAGGCAACCTCCACCGCAAAGGTGTGATGCGGTTATCAACGGCAATAGATGAGATAGCACCTTTACGCGATCCTCGTGTCAAAGCTAATCCAGCTTATGCTACGATTATCATACTGTCGCGTGTGATTACTCAATTGGGTGCTTTATCGGAAATTAGTCCTGCTATGGTAGAAAACTTTTTTGCTCAAGATTTAAATTATCTCCAAGACTTTTATCGTTATATCAATGGTTTGGAAGGTGAAACTTCCTTACCAGAGGAGAAGGTAACTTTCTCGGAACCACTTCTGCATAATTGATTCAACTAGATAATAAGGACTTATGGCCTCTAAACAGGATACCCTCCGCACTGAATTTGACTTCACTCTACCACGAGGGTTAATTGATAGCCAAAACCGCTTGCATCGTCATGGCAAAATGCGTTTAGCTACCGCCAAAGATGAAATTCTGGTACAGAAAGAGCGTAAAGTTCAAGATAACTCCGCTTATAGTGTTTTGGCAATGTTTTCTCGTGTAATTATACGTTTAGGTAGTTTAAACTCTGTTAGTTCTGATTTACTCGAAGAACTACTATTACATGACATTGCCTATCTTAGAGAATTTTACAATCGGATTAATCAGCAAGGAAATACACATATTCCTACTCAATGTCCACACTGTAATGCTCAATTTCCTGTAGAGCTATCACTAGCGGGGGAGTCATAAGCTACCCCTCTGACACCTTGTATGAGGAGGTAGCGTTTATTGCTTATCATTTTCATTGGACACAAGATGATATTCTCAATTTAGAACACAATTACCGTCAACGATGGGTAACAGAAATTAATAAAATTAACCAAAAATTAATATGAAAGTCAAAATTACCTATTTACCCACACAAAATGAGGTAAATGAACTCGATTTAGTCACAGCAACTATACCAAAAGGAGAGTGCATAATAGGTCGTTCTCCTGATTGTGACTTACCCTTAGAAAGTCCAGATGTCAGTCGCGTACATGGTAAGTTCTTTCTTAAAGATGGCAGGTATTATTACTGCGATACTGAGAGCAGGAATGGTTCAATCATTAATAATAAATTAGCCGAAAAAAATCTGCCATACGTCTTAAACCACGAAGACTCTATCCAGATTGGAGATTATGTTCTGATAGTAGAAGACATTAAACCTGTACCTGAACAATTACCCGAAACAGTATTTAGGGTTATAGATCCTGCACTGTTTTCTAGACCACTATTTGAAAATGTTAATGTTGCTAACATTACTAATCTAGAACCGGAGGTAGTTAGCGAATTTAGTGGAGAAGTTATCATTCCTGCACCTGCAACTCAGGAGGAAGTTCCAGCATCTGAAGTTATTCATGCTGCTTCCTCAGAGAATGAAGAGGTAATAACTGCTCCTGAAAATCAACTAGTAGAAGAAAAAATCTTTGTCCAATCACAAGATATTGCTAGTCAATTACGGGAGATAGTAACTGATGTGGCGACAAATAATCGTGAGGAAGAGGTAGATTTAGATTTAAGTCCGCCAATTTTAGAAGAATTGACAACTGTACAACCCCGCGATCTAAACATTCCACCATTGGTAACTGATACTTATGAAGAGGTAGATTTAGATTTAAGTCCGCCAATTTTGCAAGAATTGACAACTGTACAACCCCGCGATCTAAATATTTTACCATCGGTAACTGATGCTTATAAAGAGGTAGATTTAGATTTAGATGATGGTGGTCAGGAAAGTTTAGAAGTTGTGAGTGAAGTTCACCCAGAAGCCACTACAGATGTCACTACAGTCACAGAAGAAACTTCTATTGAACGCAGTGATACTGTTAGTCAACCGACTGAAGAACTCGTTAGTAATGTTAATGCAGAAGCACCTGAAGCCGTCGCCGATGCGTTAAACGAATCTCTGGCTGAAGTGATAATTGCACCTGTTCATAACATTGATAGTCAAGCAGAAGTTACGGAAGTTTTCAGCAATGAAGATGTTGATTTCAGTAGTACAAGCCTAGAAGAAGTAGGTGAAGAACTAACAGCCGCAGATACTGTCTCTACAGCAGAAAACTTAGAACCAGAAGCGTCTATTTCTACAACAGAAGTAGGTGAAGAACTAACAGCCACAGATGCTGTCTCTACAGCAGAAAACTTAGAAATAGAAGCGTCTATTTCTACAACAGAAGCAGGTGATACTGAGCCAGTTAGTCAAATATTAGAAGCCGTTTCTAAAGCTGAAGAAGTTCCGGCTATTGACAATGTAGAAACAAATACGAAGAGTGAAGCTAGTCAAATGAACCTTCAAAAAAATATAGTCCTCATTGCTCACGAAAGCAATAAATCAGAACTAGCTGACTTGGTTGCTCAACATCAAGAATTTTTCTCTCAAAGCCTGACAATTAGCTGGCCATCTGTCAGTGAAGTTTTAAAGCAACAGGCTGGTATTACTGTGAGTGAAGAAATCCCCCCACCAACATCTGGAGGATATCAAAGAATTAATTTACTGCTCAATGCTGGAGATATTTTAGCAGTGATTTTCCTCAGAGATTTTCTTACCACTCAAGCAGGACAAGCTAATGAAGAAGCATTTTTGAGAATATGCAATATCAATCAGGTGTTAGTAGCAACTAATTTGAAAACAGCACAGGCGATTGTACATTATCTGGAACACATCACACATTAATACTATTAACCCAAGTTGCTAATTATGGGTGAATGCGATAGCGAAGCGCGACCTAGAAATAGCCTGAAATGGTAATTTCATTAAATTGTAACTTGGGTTAATAAAGTACAAACTCGATCTTTTTTCTACGGACTTTATATACTTCGCAATGTCACAATTTGAGCTTTTGCTTAAGAGGTTGTTTGAGAAGTATTAGATGAAACCGATAATCTCCAAAAACCTAACCCCCCTGCCCCCCTTCCCTAGGAGGGAAGGGGGTTTCAAAGCCTCTCCCCGCTTCGGGGAGAGGTTTACAAGAGGGGTTTGTTTATACATTAAAAACTTGTTCAAACCCACATTCCGCAGATGTGACTCAGATTATTGATATTTTTACGATATTTTTGAAAAATTCCAGTCAGGAGAATTTTATCTACCTAATTTTTCTGGCTGAGGTTAACATTATCTGCCAAAAAATAAAGCCTATTAAGTAACTT
>NZ_JADEWA010000202.1:0-9114 GCF_015207865.1 Dolichospermum sp. LEGE 00246 | reverse complement strand
GCATAACGGTGGTAGTGGTGACGATCCATGATAGGATAACCAATTCTGACTAAGGGTACACCACAATCGCGCCACAGGTACTTACCGTAGGGATTTTCATAACATTTGGTTTTGTAAGAGAAAATAGAAAAATTGTCAGAATCAGGTGGTTATCGAGCGAAGTCGAGATAATGTCCATGATTAAAGGATGAACAGGATGAAAAGGAGGATTTTATCAGCAATTACCAGGAACTAGGGCTTACGCATTGACAAAGTTTTCTAAATATGTAATGTGGGTTTTATCTCTTGTAGGGTGCGTCAGACCCAATAATTTGGTAAAAAACAGATTTCCTCTATCTGACGCACCCCACTCAATAAGTAGTGAGACAGAATTAATTACACAATGTCATTGCGTAAGCGTTGTGTGGCGTTAGCCATAGGGAACGAAGTGAAATGATGCAATCGCCAGCCAGGGTTGTGATTGCTTCCCTTCGCTCGCAATGACTGTAAATATTTTTGTCCAATTACTTAGGAATTGGAGATAGGGGATGGGATTTTAGGTAAATTACCTAAGCCATAGGGAACGAAGTGAAATGAAGCAATTCCAAGGGTTGTGATTGCTTCCCTTTGCTCGCAATGACTGTAAATATTTTTGTCCAATTACTTAGGAATTGGAGATAGGGGATAGGATTTTAGGTAAATTACCTAAGTCCCAATCCCCTTTGTTTATTGTCGAGGTTGGGGTTTCCCCATCCTTACAGACATTTCTTAACGAATTAAGTCGTAGGAAATATCGGTCTTACCAGCAACATTGGTGGTGCGGTCAATTTCTTCAAAGACTGTGTTAACAATCCAGTTCAACAGGTTGATGATACCTTTGTAACCAACGGTTGCATAACGGTGGTAGTGGTGACGATCCATGATAGGATAACCAATTCTGACTAAGGGTACACCACAATCGCGCCACAGGTACTTACCGTAGGAGTTACCAATTAATAGGTCTACGGGTTCTGTGAACAACAAAGAGCGTAAGTGCCACAAGTCTTTACCACCCCAGATTTTAGCTGACTTACCAAAGGTACTAGAATCTAACAATGCTTGCAATTCTTTCTCGAATACGTCGTTGGTGTTGTGAACCAAGATATGTACTGGTTCAGCGCCCATTTCTAACATGAAACCAACTACGCTATAAACTAGGTCAGGATCACCGTAGATAGCGAAACGCTTACCATGTAACCAAGCATGGGAGTCGGTCATTGCGTCAACTGCACGACCACGTTCGATTTCTAATTCTTCAGGAATAGCCTTACCAGTCATTTGGCTGAGTTTCATCAAGAACTCGTCAGTTCCCTGGATACCCCAAGGACGAGAAACACTAACGTCTTGTTTCCATTCCTTAGCAATGTATTCACGGGTCTTGGTGGTGGAGTAAGCTTGAAGAGCAATAGTAGCTTTAGCGTTGATGGAATCTGCTGCATCTTCTAGCTTAGTACCACCTGGATACATATTGTATTCACCATCACAAGGTGAATCAACATAATCACTGTTGTCAGATAACAAAGTGTAGTCAATACCCATTAAAGAGGCAATCCGCTTAATTTCGCGGTTGTTTTCTACGTAGGTATCAAAACCAGGAATAAAGTTGATTTTACCGTTGCTCTTGGCTTTCTTCTTACCTTCTGTCAAGGTAGAAAGAATTCCCTTCATCATGTTGTCGTAACCAGTGATGTGAGAACCAACGAAGCTAGGTGTGTGAGCAAAAGGGACTGGGAAATCTTGAGGAACAGAACCAGCTTCCTTAGCATTACCGATAAATGACTGTAAGTCATCACCGATAACTTCTGCCATACAGGTGGTGCAAACAGCGATCATTTTTGGCTTGTATAAGCTGTAGGAGTTAGCCAAACCATCAATCATGTTTTGTAAACCACCGAACACAGCAGCGTCTTCTGTCATGGAAGAAGAAACACCAGCAAATGGTTCTTTGTAGTGACGGGTTAAGTGGGTACGGAAGTAAGCTACGCAACCTTGAGAACCTTGAACAAAAGGAAGAGTACCTTCAAAACCCACAGCCGCAAACATAGCGCCTAAAGGTTGACAACCCTTAGCTGGGTTAACGGTTAAAGCTGTCCGTTCAAAGTTCTTTTCCCGGTATTCCCAGCTTTTTGTCCATTCGGAAACCCGTTGTACTTCTTCGTTGGTGTGACCGTTTTCAAACTGTTTCTTGTTTTCAAACAGTTGTTGGTATTCTGGCTGGTGGAATAGCTCAACGTGGTCCTGAATCTTCTTTGGATCTTGAGGCATTTCTATATCTCCAAGCTTGCTGTGTATGATGTTTGCGTTCGGTGGAGAGTGGGGAATGTGCCTCAAAATTCAGAATGCAAAATCCAGAACTTTGAATTTTTAATTTTGAATCTTGACTTCCCAACTCTCCTGGGGTAGAACCCCAGACTATCTTTTGTCCCCTAGACGGCAGCTTTAGCTTTAGCCTTAGCTTGAGCTTTCTTGTTCCAGGGAGCGCCGATTAATCCCCAGGTTGGGCTGTTGAGTGCCAAATCCATGTCCCGAGCGAAGATTGCGAATCCGTCGTAACCGTGATAAGGACCGGAGTATTTATATTCCTGGTTTAATAGCTTTTAACTTCGCTATGTTTGCAGTGAGCAATGTCAGCGATAAACTATGTTTGCAATTAACTGATTTATTTTTACTCTAAATATAGTCTGAAAGATTCAGAATAAGTCTCACGCAAAGGAAAAATTAAATTTCTCTGTGCCTTGAGCGTCTCTGCGTGAAATAAATTCATATTCTTAATCAGCAACGCCAAGGATTATGAAAGAACAGCTACTATGGGAATTGGGACAAGTAAATCTGCGTTTGAAGTCTGCAAAAACCAGAGTAACAATTCGGGAATCAAATGGATGTCTGCAATTACGGGCAACTTTACCCATTAAACCGGGAGATGAGGATATCAGGGGAACTGGCAAAAAACAATACAATCTCAGTTTGAATATTCCCGCAAATTTACTAGGTTTGAAAACTGCTGAGGAAGAAGCTTATGAGTTAGGTAAGTTAATTGCGAGAAAAAGTTTTGTTTGGAATGATAAATATTTGGGAAATGAAGGAATTAAAAAGGAATTAAAAACTATTAGTGAGTTGTTAGAAAAATTTGAGGAGGAATATTTTAAAACCCATAAACGCACGACTAAAAGTGAACATACTTTTTTCTATTATTTTTCTCGCCTTAAGCGTTATACAAATGCTGATGATTTGGCAATTGGGGAAGTTTTGATTAATGCGATTGATAAGATAGATAAGGAATGGGCTAAATATAATGCTGTGAGGGCTATTTCTGTTTTTTGTCAACTTTTCAAAATTGAGATTAATTTAACTCATTATTCTAAAGTTCCTGAAAGTAATTCTCGGAATGTTCCTACTGATAAGGATATAGTTACTGGATTTTATAAGTTTGATGAATATTTGTATAATCGAGGTAAACAAGTTAATCAAGATGTGAAAGATAGTTGGCAACTTTGGCGTTGGACTTATGGAATGTTGGCGGTTTTTGGTTTACGTCCCCGTGAACTTTTTGTTAATCCTCATATTGATTGGTGGTTGAGTAATGAAAATATAGATTTAACTTGGAAGGTTGATAAGGACTGTAAAACTGGGGAAAGGGAAGCTTTACCTTTATATAAAGAATGGATTGATGAATTTGATTTAAGGAATCCTAAATATTTAGAAATGTTGGCGATCGCAATTAGTAAAAAAGACCAGAATAATCATGCAGAAATCACGGCTTTAATCCAAAGGGTGAGTTGGTGGTTTAGAAAAATTGGTTTGGATTTTAAACCCTATGATTTACGTCATGGTTGGGCAATTCGAGCGCATATTTTGGGAGTTCCTATTAAGGCTGCGGCGGATAATTTGGGTCATAGTGTGCAAATTCACACGAAAACTTATCAACGTTGGTTTTCTTTGGATATGCGAAAGTTGGCAATTAATCAGGCTTTGAGTAAACGGAATGAGGTGGAGTTGATTAAGGATGAAAATACTGGGTTAAAAATGGAGAATGAACGGTTGAAGATTGAGGTGGATAAGTTGAGAATGGAGATGGTTTATAAGAGGAGTTAAGTTTGGTTAATCAAGAATATCATTTTTGTGAAATGTGGTATAATTGGTCAATAAATAATTATCTCAACCACCTAGCGAAAAAAATGCTATGATTAGTTAATGGGTAAACTAAGTAAATTAATTAAATATCTTCTCTCTCGCCCTCCTGAAGCCAGATTTGAAGAGATTAGTTATGTTCTTGAAGCTTTTGGATATCAGGAAACTAGAGTAAGAGGAAGTCATCACGCTTTTGAGAATGAGCAAGGAGAAGTAATTATTATTCCCAAAAAAGGTGGTAAAAAAGTCAAACGAACGTATATTGAAGAAACCATTAGATTACTAGATTTGGAAAATTGGCAAGATGAAAACTAATTCTCAACTTGAGCATCAATCTTTAGAAGATTATCTGTCTTTAAAATATCCCATGTCTATTTATCCAGAAGAGGACGGAGGATATACAGTAATGATTCCTGACTTACCAGGTTGTATGAGTCAGGGAGACAATTTAGAAGAAGCGATAGAAAATATTAATGAAGCGCGAGAGTTATGGATAGAAACTGTTTATTGTAGTGGTAAAAAACAAATTCCTTTACCTTCTAAACTAATTTCTATAATTAATTCGTGAACAACCATCAAAAATTTTATCCAAACTGCTAACAACATAATCAACCAGGAGATCAGTCTATGGAAAGTATGAAAATTAAAACACACATTGGTAATGATAAAATTCTCAAAGTTGAACTTCCTGATGAATTTGCCAATGAAGAATTAGAAATAGTAATTGTGTTTCAACGTATTGCAGAAAAATCATTACAATCTGCAACCAAAACGCCGGAAGAATTAGGATATTCTCGTAGGTTTTTAGAAGAAGTAATTGGTAGTTGGGAAGGTGAGCCGATTGAACGTCCAGAACAGCTTTATTTTGAAAAACGGGAGGAAATTCAATCGCCTATCTCTTAGATACAAATGATTGTATTCAAAATAGTCCTAATATACACAATTTAGGTAACTTATATGTTACATCATTTGTCAGAATCAGGATATCCAGGATTTTAGGATTTACAGGATGTGATTGATTATTTTTTTAAATAATGTTGGGTTGTACTGTTGCTTAACCCAAGTTACAGACTAATCCTTATATTGATTGGTGGTTAAGTGTATATTTTTGTTAAGGTATAATAGGATGACTTAGTGCTGTGTTATACTATGTTAATCTAATATTAGATAGAAACAATGAATCATGCAAATTATGATTGAAGTTAATCTTAATATATTACATCTAAAACTGATAACAATATCAAGACTTTTTGTGGCTTTGATTCTCATTTATTTAAATTTAATTATTTCCAAGCCTTGTTTTTCCTTGCCAGGGGACAGCATTCAAAAATCCATCAAACATATTAACAGAAATCAGCTTGGAGAAGGGTTGATTTTCAAGCCATTTTATATTAACTCTATCCTAGCTCATTATGAAGCTATAATTCAGTTCCAAGGTAATAATGTCAAGATAATTGTTGGTGAAAAAGTCTCTGCTGATATGCTTTGATCGCAATTCAATGCTTTATTTAGTATAATGTTTTTGCAAAAATAGTAATTGCAATTTTCCAAATAGCAAATGATGATGAACAAATAAAACTAACAATATGTTACAAAGCCTAAATCTTCATAATTTCAAAAGCCATAAATCTACAGAACTCAATTTCGATAACTCCCGATTACATGGACTCGTAGGAAAAAACAGTGCTGGTAAAACAACTGTATTACAATCATTGAATAATCTAAGCAAACTTGTTGATTCATCATTTGCAAAGATATTTAAAGATGAAAATTCACCTCAATTCATTACAACAATTGGGGAAAAAGCTATGTCTGTAACTGCGAGTGGTCTTTGTGATGATAATAGTTATCATCAGTGGGAAGTTTCCTATAGTTGGAAGCAGGAAAATCTTAAAGATTGGATTCCAACAACATCATGGAAAATAGATGGAACTGAAGATAGTTTTGAAAAAAAGAAAACAACACCAATTAAATACCCAGATCCAATTCGTAAATCTTTAAAATCTACTGTTTACCTAAAATTAGTTGCAAGTAATCTTGCCAAAGCAGCTTACAGTGAAGAAATTACACCGAGAGTAAAGTTTGATGGTTCATTATTAGCACCAACCTTAGATTTTCTCCGTGATGAAGCACCAGATAAATTTCAATTAATAGAAGAAAAGCTGAGTCGAATTGTCCCAAATGTCCGCAAAGTTGGCATCAAGAGAGCAAAAGTTCCAGTCATTCGCAAACGGTTAATCGAAGTTGATGGTAAATCTATTTCCTATGAAGAAACTCAGGAAATGACAGGTCAAGAAGTTATATTAGACATGAATACAGGTGAACGTATTCCAGCCCATGCAATTAGCGAAGGAACAATGTTAACTTTAGGATTATTAACTGTATTAATGAATCCTAATCAACCTAATTTAGTTTTATTAGATGATGTGGAACAGGGACTTCATCCTAAAGCACAACGTGAGTTAATGACTGTTTTCAAAGAAATCATCGCCGAAAATCCTAACCTGCAAATTATTTTCTCTACTCATTCCCTTTATATTATTGATGCACTTGCTCCTTCTCAAGTCCACATATTAAATAATAGTAAATCAGGTTTCACAGTTTCCAAACGTTTAGATGAACATCCTGATGTAGAATGGGCAAAGGAAACCTTGACAACAGGTGAATTTTGGGATGCTGAAGGTGAAGATTGGGTGCTAGAAGGAGAAGTCAGTGATTGAGTTTATTGTCATAGTTGAAAGTGGTGCAGATTATAGAACAGCTACTAAGTTAGCCGAGCGAGTTTTAAAAGAAAAATTCGATTGGTTAGATGATGATATTCTGAAACATTGTTTTCAGTGGACTGGTTTAGAGTCAGGAACAGAATTTTCTTGCTGGAGAGACATTATCAAAATCATTGATGATGCAAAATCACAAATAAAATATAAACCTTCCAGATTTTTAGGTCATGATAGTAAAGATGAGCCTTTAAAAGCTGATGGTGCAGCATCTATTAAAGTTCTTAATTTGGTACGGTTTCTGCAAAAAACACGACATATTAAAGCTGTTTTATTTATTCGTGATTTAGATAATCAACCGGAACGTAAAGAAGGAATTGAACAAGCACGTTCAGAACATATTAATAAAACGCCGAAATTAGAAATTGTGATTGGTGCGGCTGATCCAAAACGTGAAGCATGGGTTTTAAATGGGTTTATTCCATCTAATCAACAAGAAGAACAAATTCTAGAAGAAATCAAAAATAAATTGAGTTTTGATCCTTGCATAGAGTCTCACAGATTACGTGCTACTTCAGAGAAAGAACCTGAACGAATCAGAAATGTAAAAGTAGTTGTCGAACAACTCATAGGAAACGATATGGAACGGGAAAAGCAGTGTTGGGAAGAGACAGATTTAAAACATCTACGAGAGAGAGAAGTTGATACGGGTTTGACAGATTATATCTGCGAAGTTGAGGAACGATTAGCGGCAATTCTTGTGTCCGAGTGAAAACTATTATAGACCTGAGAGCGATCGCTTCGCTCGCCGTAGGCATCGCACGGCAAGCTTCACAATGGCGGAAAAGATGGCTCGAATTTAGGTTAATGGTAGACATTGCCCATTTTCTTATTTGCCTGGGTTTTATGCCTTTTTATTCAATTCAAATTTCACGCCGGTGAGTTGTTCCGATACAACCCAAAGTTTTTGAGCGATCGCTCGATCTTTGGATAACTGATTTGATTCCACCTTGACTGGATAGCCACTTATCTCCATAAATCCATTGGGACCGAAATATTCCGCCCCTTTCAAACCCTCTTCTATTGCCGCCCGCAGAGTTGGTAATGCGCCCATTGTGATATCTTGAGCAAAGATACCATTGAGATATTTCATCACATCACCCGCCGTTCTCTGCAATTCAGTTGCAGTCCAACCCGGATGTGAAGCAGTTACAAGGGTGTTGATCCCTTGCTCTTTTAGTTTCCGGTCGAGTTCGTAGGTAAAATAAAGATTAGCAAGTTTGCTATCACCGTAAGCCGTCCATTGGGCATAATTTCTCTTTTCCCAATTCAAATCATCGAAATCTAGTTTGCCAAAATTATGTGCGCCGCTGGAAACATTGACAATTCGTGAAGCTTTCGTGCTAATCAAAAGTTTTAAAAGTTGTCCCGTCAAAGCGAAATGTCCGAGATGATTAGTTCCAAATTGTAATTCAAAACCATCTGTAGTTTTTGAATACGGTGGAATCATTACACCCGCATTATTAATCAATAAATCCAAACGTGAATAATTTTTCTGAAAGTTTTCTGCGAAATTTTTAACCGATGCTAAATTCGCCAAATCAAGTTCCATTACCCGAACATCAGCATCTTTATTCTGTTGAATAATTTTCGCCAACGCCTTATTTCCTTTCTCCAAATTACGAACCGCAATGATCACAGATGCTTGTTTATTAGCTAAAACCCGCGCCGTTTCATAACCGATACCGCTACTTGAACCTGTGACAATTACTATTCTGCCTTTTTGACTCAGAATATTTTCCGTGTTCCATTTTTCGTTTTTCATCATCATAAGATAGTTAAATTAACTAATTTACACAAATAAATACCACATTCAACTTAGGGAACACCAAAAAATAAATTACCCAATTTTGTGGGATGGGCATCCTGCCCGTCCTTGATGATTAGCGGGCAAGATGCCCGCACCACAAGAAATTTTTGGGTATTTTTTTAATTGGAAGTCCCTTAGTGAAAATATTGAATTTTTCAGCTTTGTTTAAGGCAAGTCTATTTACGTATAACATACTAGACTTATTTTAAACTCCTATGTACACCCCAAAATGTGAAAACAATCTTAATAATTTGGGTTCTACCGCTCCCCTTATGGAAGAGAATATTAATTTAATTTTCGTAGGTTGGGTTGAACGAAGTGAAACCCAACATTAGCGGGAGGATAAATAAGAGGTGTTGGGTTTCGTTCCTCAACCCAACC
>NZ_JADEWA010000201.1:0-9204 GCF_015207865.1 Dolichospermum sp. LEGE 00246 | reverse complement strand
TAGAAATTTTTTACCTTTGTGTTTATTATCTTTCGATTCTAGTGCGCTATCCCATAATTTTTTAGAAGCTATATATTCTTTGGGAATTTCACTAGCTTTTTTATTCAACCCAGCTATACGGTTATACCTTTTAAGTAGACGAGGACAAGTTACCCAGACAATTGGCTGTCCCGGACAAAACACAGGTAGCCAAACAATAGAAGCGTGTTCTAATTTAATTACAGCTTCAGTGGTACTATCTGCTTCTCCTTGTTCGGCTTTTTTTCCATACCAAAAATTTTCATCTTGTTCGGGAGGAATTGTTTCACCCTTATTTTTTAAAAAACCGCAATATTGACGCATATCGGCTCGCAAACGACCGCGAATTGAACTACCATTAATAATACCTGTTTGGGTAAATTGGTCACGAAATATGAGGTTTAAATTGCCGTTTTCTTCTCCTGCTGTTGCTCCAACATGAACTGGTGCCAAGGTTTCAATAATTCCGCAAGCTTTCTGATACATTATTCTCTCCTATTGATTTACTAATTAAGCTTCTTGATATTTTTGTAACCCTTTAATTTCTACTGGTAAACACAAGCCAGAACCAATTTTCTGTAAGCTATATCCCTGATTGGGAAACCAGTCTTCATGAAATTCATTCCAAGATTTATTAAGTGGTTTTGGTAATACATATACACTTCCTGCGGGAACTGCATAAAGTCCTCTTCCTAATCTTCCACCTGAATTGTACCGATAAGGTATGGCTTTATCAGTTAATAATTTAGTGTTGTTTTTTGGAAAATATGATGCTAAATCAGGATGTTGGGGAAAGCGATAAGACAAGCGTGTCGAACCCCAAACAGCAGGAGAAATTAAGGCGAATGATTGTTCTATTTTTTGATCAAAAAGTTCCAATACTTCTTTCTTTTTAATATCTTGACATTCAATTTCCACGATATGGTTTTCTCCTCCAAAGCGATACCATCCATTGTTTAGTTTATGGCTTGATAAATAAATTAAACAAGTGTCTTCTGGCATTTGTACGGCACTTTCTAGAAACAAACCATCTTTCTGTTTGGAGTGCCTTTCGTGATCTTCCATGTGAGGATGAAGAAAAGATACATAATCCCAAGGATGGGTATCACAATCTAGTTTGGTCTTATTCCAAGAAGTAATGGTTTGCCATGTAAAAGCTGGTTCTAATTTGTCTTCATCTTGTTTATATTGTCTTTGTCGCTGCCAATTTCGATTTTTATCTAATACCCATTCATCTCTATATTTCTCTTTATCTCCTGCAATAATTCTATGCCAAGGAATTGGTACATAAAAATTCTGTTCATATCCAGATTTAGCCCAAAATGGACCAGCAGTATGCAATTTTTTAGTAAATTCTTCGTAATTTTTATCTTCTGTTGTGAAATTTTTATCTGTTAATTTGGCACTACAAAATAAACCGGAAAGAACTGCTGCACTAGGCGGAAATTTTTCTCCAGAACGACCAACTAAGTTTTCTGGTGAAAGAAATGCACCGGCACTACCATATAAAAAACCTAAAGGTCTAATAATGATGATGTATTTGTATTTGAACATAAGTGCCAACCAATTGTAATTAAATTTTCTATCCAATCAATCATCAATAAAGCTTTTTGAGCGGAACTTGTATCATCATTTGCACCTACAATAAATTTTTCATCCTTTGTAAGTATTTCTTTGTAACCAGGAAAGTAAATATTAAAAAATTCTAAAAAATCTCGCCGATAGTCAAGAATTTTGCTTTGTTTTGCGGTGTTATCACTATCAATTTCTTGGTGACGACGGTTTTCTGCGAGTCCAAAAGCGTGACGGGATTTGAGTTGGGCTAAATCGCCATAGATATGCGACCAATTAGGTTGGTTTTGACTATCCCGACCTTTACCTTCCCATTCTGGATAGGTGTTACTGTTTCTGTCTCTGTATTCTTTCAAGATATGCAAATACTTCCACGGACAAGTCCACTCTACATACTGTCCGCTATTAAATACAATTCTAATCGTCACGCGATCGCGCTGCAAATTTTTGGCTGTTTCTTGTGCTTGACGACAATGTTGTAATACATCTCGTTGGGGAACACTCCCCGCGACCCAGACAAATCCCACACTGACATTAATATCTCGTTTATGTTCGTGCCATTTATCATTTAATGTCATCAACCATTCCAATGCACTCAATCCATCAATTGGCTGTTTAACATTTTTGCTATCAATTGGCTGTTTAACATTTTTGCTATAGCTATAAATAATCCCTAAAAAATCATCTCCACCTGCATAAATTACTCGTCCTAATCTCTTTTCATGTTCAAAGTATGTGTAAAAATTCTTACCCCATTTACGCAAAGCAGTTGTAAATGTATTAATTTCCACTTCCGGTTGGTCGCTTTTAGCCATTTGTTTCAATTTTTTCCCAACTTTATCCCCATCTCCCATAAACCAACCCGTCCATTGTCCTGGTTGAGTTTCCGTTGGTTTGCGACGAATTTCTTTAAAACCCTTGGGAAGTTTCCCAAAACAGGAATTTCTATCACCTAATGCTATTCCTATGTCTTTCCTCACATTCTCGCAAGTTACCAGACGCTTCACTAATTCGGGAATGCTCAGTTTCTCGTTTGGTGCGATAAATTTACCTTCCACTTCCGGTTCTTCCTGGGAAGTTTCTAAATCTTGTTTTGCTTCCCCTGTTTCGGGTTCTTCTTGGGAATTTTGTTGATTTTCGGTGATAATTGCTAATTTTGTATAAAAATTTTTAATGGTTTCGTCTGCGTAACGATAGGTGAAATTTATCTTGTTTTCCACTTCCGAGTCTGAAAATTTTCTCCCCAATCCTGGATATGCGATCGCATCAGTACCCGTCAAGCTAGAACTCTCACCAATCCAATTAACAGCACTCCAATCACGGGATAATTTATTAGTTTCTAAATCATCCATTGCTGCTTCAATACAGCAACCAGTTCCGTGAAATATTTCCCAAGTATGACCACCCCAAAGCGTCCATTCCCGTTCCCAATGATATTGATATTCAGGTAATTTATTCTCTATCCATTCTCGACAAACTTTTAAAATATCCTTCCATGCAGAAAGAATAACTGTTTCTGCCTCTTCTTTGCTCATTTCTCCTTTAATCAGAATACGATTAGGCATCCCTTTTTGTAACTTAGGTATTCCTGGGGAAATTACTGTTAATCCGTTGTTATTAACATAAAAAACTAGCTGCTGACTCAGATAAGACAGAATCAGAGATGCACCATATAAGTCTCTAAGTTTACGCGATTTCTCGATAAACCCTTGAACTGGGGCAAAAGTAACAGCCGTGTATTTATTCATGTAGCTGTATCTCCTTTATACGCTTGATTTTAACCATACACGCTTTTTATTTAACTTTTTAACCATAAAAATACTTTGTAACAATTACTTGCTATCTCACTGTAGATTTCGTGTTAATCGCTAAATTAAAGGGTCAGAAATACTGATTTATTTACAAAGTCAACAATATAGAGGGAAAATTGTCTATATTTGTGACTATGTAAAACTGAGCAGATTTACGTTGTGTTTTTATCTTAGCAGCAAAAAACTGGATGTAACCCTCTATTTATGCGAATGACGAAATTTACTGGGGCAATGTGGTAATAAATTCGTGATTCGCTTGAAAACACTAGACTTTGAGGTTTGTTAAATGCAGACAATATAAAATAAGTTTTATTGAGGATCGAAGAAAATGTCTACTCCTCCTATCTGTCACATCCTGATTGGTGTCCCTGGTAGCGGTAAGTCCACTTTCGCCACTGAATTAGCCAAATTGGGGAATTATCGCATTGTCTCTACTGATGTTATTCGTCAAGAACTCTATGGGGATACCACTATTCAGGGTGATTGGATAGATATAGAAGCAGCAGTAATTTCTCAAATCACAGCAGCATTGGCTCAAAATAATGCTGTAGTCTATGATGCCACTAATGCCAAGCGTGCGTGGCGATTGGATTTATTACAAAAGTTAAAATTAGCGATCGCTTCCCCGGTTTTATGGATGGGGTGGTACTTAAAAACCCCTGTGCTAACTTGTAAAGGATGGAATCAACAACGCACCCGTCAAGTTCCAGATGTGGTAATTGAGAGTATGCACCAATGGCTGCAAGATTTTCCACCAATGGCCGCTGAAGGGTTTGCAGCAGTTAAGGAAGTTGATGTCACGTCCCCAAAGTTCAACTTTCACCAAATCTCTACCCAAATTCAACAGCTTTCTCGAACTCTAATCAACCGTAACAACCGTAATAGTCAAATTACTTTTCATGCTTACAGTAAATTGCTGGATTTTGAGCGATTAATGTATCTAATTTCCTTGATCATTAACTATCCGGGAATTGGTAATCTGCAAGCAACTCACCCCAGTTTATTAGCCAGCATTTTGGGTAAAGTCCCTGAGTTTACAAGTTCCTTGGCAGAAATCACCGCTTGTATCAGCCGATTGTATGGCAATATCTATGGAGATCAAAGTGCGATCGCCTCTAATTTACTATGGTTGCAGCAAAATTCCCTCATTGGTGTTAATTCTATCTCTTCACCTTCCCATCTCCCTATCTCCCCTGGCGCTGTTTCTCTGACCGCTTCCGTTGCTGTGGTAACTCATCCCTACTCGGATTTACCAGCGTTTCAGAGATTATTGCAAACTATTAGGTTCATCTTACATCATCCGTTTTTATCCAATTCTGGACAAGGAAGTTTAAAAACTTTACTGTCCGCACTGCAAGAATATGAGATTATTGAGGGTAATACTTTAGATTCTGTCCGTAAAGATATTGAAAAAGTCCTTAAACCATATAAAATATTACATAATTTTTCTATGCGAGACGGTTATTTTGCGGGAACGGCAATTTTATCAGCACTAGAATTAACTCAGGTGTTTCAAGTTCTCCAGTCTCAAGCACAAAGTCTCAATGACCCGATAGCACTGGAAATTTATGAAACCTTTGCTATTCGCATGACACAAAGTCGCTTGGGAGTCAGTGATATTTATCCGGTACGGGCGATCGCTAATCGCAGTATGATTGACCCAGAGTATTTACCAGCAGAATCTCTAGCCAGAAATTTACAACCAGTGGAGGAAGCGATCGCTCAAGGACAACTGTTAGAGTTAAATCGTTTTCCTGGTGGTGGTAAGTTTACCCTAGATGAAGAAGGGTTCTTCCTGGCTTTTCCATTACAAATTGTTTTTTCTAACACAGCTTGGTATTTGGGTTATGAATGTGTATCCGGTGAATATCATGGCTTATTTCGTTTTGAACGATTAGATAGATTATTTATTGGTAAACTGCTAACAAAAGTGCGTTCTCGACAAGAACAAGAAAATTCCTTAAAAAAGTTACAAAAACTATCTAAAGCCAGTGCAGGAATCTTTTTAGGTTACAATCCCCACCACCAACAACGATTTCTGAGTATTAATAAAAAAGAACGTTCTCTAGTGTGTACTACTATTGAACTGTGGTTTAATGATGAACTTTTTAGATTTGTTGCTGAAGGAACTAAACGATTTCCGGCACAACAGATGAAAATGTCTCTACCAATCACAGGTAAGAGATTAACTTTGCCTAAATCTATTTTTTGTCTTGATAAAACAGAAAATAAAAACTATCCTCATCGGTTTCAAGTCATATTACCTCAATGGTCTTTAGATGATGTAGAGATTTTGCGCTGGATTCTTGGTTTCAAAGGAGGAGTGAAAGTGATAAAACCAAAATCATTAGTTAATAAATTAAAACAAATCGGTGAAGACATTGTGAATGTTTATAGATATTAGATCCCCGACATTAGATCCCCGACTTCTTAAAGAAGTCGGGGATCTGGGAACTCAGGGATCTGGGAACTCGGATATCTGGTAAAATTTTATTAAATTTGAATATCCCATATTTTTATTTATGCCCCAAAGAAAAACTCCCTGGCAAAGTGGTAACTTTTATCATATTTATAATCGTGGTAACAATCGTCAAGATATTTTATTTGAACGTGAGAATTATATTTATTTTCTCCGGTTACTAAAGGAACATCTTATTAAAAATGCAGTAGATATTGTTGCTTACTGTTTAATGCCTAATCATTATCATTTATTGGTATATCTGAGAGATGAAACCCTATCTGATGCCATGAAATCTCTCTCTCTTGCTTACACAAAGGCAATTAATAAACGGTTTAACCGTTCGGGGGTATTATTTCAGGGACGGTTTCAAAGTATTCACATCCAAGAAACTGAATATCTTGTCAATCTTTCTCGCTATATTCACCTCAATCCAGTAAAAGCCGAAATAGTAAACCATCCTGGAGAATGGGAATTTTCTAGCTATTTAGAATATGCAGGATTACGACCAGGAACACTTCCTAACATAGAATATATCAAAATACAAATCGAGTCAGAATCAATTTATCAACAATTTTTGCTAGATCATAATTTACCTAATTCTACTGACTTCAAAAAACTACTACTCGATGATTGAAAAGAAAAGATCCCCGACTTCTTAAAGAAGTCGGGGATCTGGGATCTGGGATCTAATTAAATGATTAATTTTAATATTCTATTTGCCTTCATTTGCGACACCTAAACCAATTATACCCAAACAACATAAACCATAATAAATCTCTGGCTCATTACCACATTTACCATCTTTTTGGTCTTGTCTAATAGATGCTTTTGTTGCTGTTGACATACATTTGCCAAAAGCTTTTCCTTTACTTGCTAACGCTGGTGTTGCTACACCAAAAGTAAAAAAAGCCGGAATAATTAAGTAAATAAATCCCCTGCGGTTCAATAAATGGGAACTTCTCCGTTGTAGATTTGCTTGTTGTTTTTGTCCAGTTAATGTTTCCGCAGCTATTCCACAATCGGTAAAGCGTTGTTGAGAGAGATTAATAGCTTTTTTTAAATCCTGTTCTAAAAAAACACCCTTCACATATTCTGAACAAGATTCACCATTATGTAAAACCCGATGAGCGCAACAATACCCCTTATAAGGTGAAAGATATCGTTGATATAAATTAATAGCAGTAACTAGAGAACTGCGGATAAATTTACTAAAAATCTGCATAGTTGACTTCCTGAAATTTCCAAAAATTGACAATTAAAAACTACATTATTTACTTAATTCTTCAACCTGCTTTTTCGCACGAGAAATAGCCAAAGCATTATCAATAGGAGCAATAATTGTCCCCGCAACTGATCCTATACCAAAAGCTCGTGCCATAGCTTCTTCACTATTACGAGAATTTCCAGCAACTACTACCCCTATTAAAGCCCCACCACACATAAGCCATAGAAATGCTTTCCACCGTCGGGTATAACAATATCCACCAATGGGAATGAGCAGAGAAAGGAAAACAGCAATCCCTATATTTAATCTAGAAAGGCGTGCTAAATTTTGTACTTTTTTACGTTCTTCTTCTTCCTTAATTGAATCAAGATATTGACGTAAAATTTCTTGATCTTGATCTTTATTTTGTTCTGACATTGTAGAATTTCCCTCACCAATCTGGTTATATTGTTGACATCTCGTGTAACAACATAATCTCAATTTTGTGATTATTCAATACTTCTTATGCGAATGAGGAAATTTAAAATATCCTAAACCCAAAGATCCCCGACTTCTTTAAGAAGTCGGGGATCTCATATCTTGACTTTCTATAAAAGAAGCGATTATTGCACAAATGCAAGCTGAACCAACAATAGAAATAGTTTCCATTAATTCCACTTCTTATAAAAGAAGCGATTTAACCTGTTTGATCAATTGAACGAGTTTGACGCAAACATGGTTGTTTCCATTAATTCCACTTCTTATAAAAGAAGCGATTTTTAGGGTCAATTGAAATAGCGGTTAATAGAAGGAATGGTTTCCATTAATTCCACTTCTTATAAAAGAAGCGATAATACAGCTAGGCAAAATGCCAATAGAGCTTTCTTTGGTTTCCATTAATTCCACTTCTTATAAAAGAAGCGATAGCAGTTAGCACTAGCACACCGCCAAAGGTTCTCTATGGGTTTCCATTAATTCCACTTCTTATAAAAGAAGCGATCTATCAGAAATGGTAGGAAGGTGCGACGGGCAGGTCTAAGTGTTTCCATTAATTCCACTTCTTATAAAAGAAGCGATTATTTTTACCTCTGCTTTAGAGCAAGGGGCATTGTACACAGGTAGTTTCCATTAATTCCACTTCTTATAAAAGAAGCGATGACGGCAGTCACGCGGGTCATACTGCGGAGGCGTGCACGTTTCCATTAATTCCACTTCTTATAAAAGAAGCGATTTTCCTAAGAGCGAAGTTCTTTGCAACCTATCAAGAATTGTTTCCATTAATTCCACTTCTTATAAAAGAAGCGATTTTAGTATTAAAAGAATTAGAAAGTTCCCAACTTCCCTTAGGTTTCCATTAATTCCACTTCTTATAAAAGAAGCGATTTGTAAGACTTTAAGCATCTGTAAGCAAAGTTATTATTATAAGGTTTCCATTAATTCCACTTCTTATAAAAGAAGCGATTGAATTCTGCAATCCGTTGGGGCATTCTTCTCACCGTTTCCATTAATTCCACTTCTTATAAAAGAAGCGATTTTCTCAGAATAGTTTGTATAGAGGGGCTGAGTTTACTGGTTTCCATTAATTCCACTTCTTATAAAAGAAGCGATTCATGGTTATGCAGTCTACAAGCTTCTTCAACAAAGCGAAGTTTCCATTAATTCCACTTCTTATAAAAGAAGCGATTTTAATAAGAGAAAAAAGAAAAGAGAAAGGAACAAAAGTTTCCATTAATTCCACTTCTTATAAAAGAAGCGATCTAATAAAGACTCTAACGTTACCTACCGTCCAGGTGACTTAGTTGTTTCCATTAATTCCACTTCTTATAAAAGAAGCGATCCTCCTTAATTAACTAATTACAAACTTGATTATTGTTTCCATTAATTCCACTTCTTATAAAAGAAGCGATTAGCCCTAAGCAGCCCTCTAACATACCCTTCTTCTAAAGGTTTCCATTAATTCCACTTCTTATAAAAGAAGCGATAAGTAGTCATAAAGTTTATTGTTTATTGTTTATTTAATAAGTTTCCATTAATTCCACTTCTTATAAAAGAAGCGATATAAAATGAAATGATTATCAATACAAGAAAAACGCATGAGTTTCCATTAATTCCACTTCTTATAAAAGAAGCGATAAAAG
>NZ_JADEWA010000200.1:0-9218 GCF_015207865.1 Dolichospermum sp. LEGE 00246 | reverse complement strand
TTCAAGGGTGGCTGCTTCTAGGCAAACCTCCTAGTTGTCTAGGCAATCTCACCTCCTTTATCACTTAGTGATGATTTGGGGACCTTAGCTGGTGGTCTGGGCTGTTTCCCTCTTGACAATGAAGCTTCCGGTTTCTCCCCAAAGCATCGGGGGGACTAGGGGGGTAAGTAATTGGACAAAAATATTTACAGTCATTGCGAGCGAAGGGAAGCAATCGCCAGGGTTGTGATTGCTTTATTTCACTTCGTTCCCTATGGCTAACGCCACGCTGCGCTAACGCAATGACATTGTATAATTAATTCTGTCTCACTACTTAACAATGTGATGAAAATTATGGGATACCACTTTTAAAACATCCTCTAAAATAGCATTACCTATTACCCATTCCTATCGCTTGACTGATGGATGTTAAGCCGTTTTCTTCTAGCTTGGTTAATAAACCTGCGAGGGTGCGGCGTACCATTATTGGTCCTTCATAAATCCAGCCTGTATAGGTTTGAATAAGACAAGCACCGGCTGTGATTTTTTCCCAAGCATCCTCGGCGGTAAATATGCCACCTACGCCAATGATGGGCATTTGTCCCTGGGTTTGTTGGTAAATAAAGCGAATTACTTCTGTGGAGCGATCGCTCACTGGTTTTCCACTAATTCCTCCCGCTTCTTCTTGGGGAGATTTGCCAGTTTTTTCAATGATTTGGGTTTTGAGTCCTTCCCGGCTAATCGTGGTGTTAGTGGCGATTAAACCAGCGATTTGGTAAGCTTGAGCCAGATTAATAATATCAACTATGGCATCCCATTCTAAATCGGGGGCTATCTTCACAAATATGGGTTTTTTCGCGGTGTTTTCCTGTTGTAATCCGTCCAATATTTGACTGAGCATGGCAGCATCCTGGAGCGATCGCAGTCCCGGTGTATTGGGAGAGGAAACATTAACTACAAAATAATCACCCAAATCCTTCAGTAATCGAAAACTCTCTAGATAATCCTGGGCTGCTAATTCCAAAGGTGTGATCTTGGATTTACCTAAATTTATACCTATAGGTATGGGTACTGGATAATTCAAGTTCTCTTTCCCCTCCTTCAGTCTTGCAGCCATAGCGACAGCACCAGCATTATTAAAACCCATCCGGTTAAGTGCTGCTTGATCTAAAGGTAAACGAAATAACCGAGGGGGCGGATTTCCCGGTTGGGGGTGATAAGTAACAGTACCCAATTCAGTAAAACCAAACCCAAAATTATGCCAGATATTAGCGCCAACGCCGTCTTTGTCAAATCCAGCCGCCAAACCCAAGGGATTGGGAAATTTCATTCCCAGTACGGTTTGTTCTAATCGTGGATCATTTAGACATAGATATTGCTGAAAGAGGTTGTTTAACCAATTGGTATAAGGATAATAACTGGCTTTCGACAGCCAATTTAGACTACCGATGGTTTGTTTGTGCAACCACTCCGGTTCGGTTTTCACCAGAGTAAATAGGAAATGACCAACTAATGATTTATAAAGATCCAATTTATGTTACGAGTCAGTTAACGTAGAATTATATTCATATTATAGCTTTACGTGAATCTGAGAATTTTAAAAAATGTTTTGCTTCTTTCAATTCTGATTTCGTAGATGTAATTTATAAAACTGGTAAGTAATTGGACAAAAATATTTACAGTCATTGCGAGCGAAGGGAAGTAATCACAACCCTTGCGATTGCTTCATTTCACTTCGTTCCATTTGCAATGACATTGTGTAACTCATTCTGTTTCACTACTTATATTTGCAAAAATCCCAACTGAGAAGATTTTTTTAAGTCTAAATTTTCCAGTTTAATTTCACTTTTTATAGCCGATTACTGCAAGATTACCAGCGGGAATAGAAACGGGTAAGTAGCCGATTTTTGTCTTCTTCAGAAAAGAAAGACAGAAGCGCTTGAGTTTTAAAGGAAGTGGGAATAATTTTACCCAGTAATGTAAAGGATAACGATTAAAGATAACTTTAGTTGTTATCGTTGTAAAACCATTCGTTTTTAAAAGATATCTAGCACTTTTTTCCGAGAACAATTGTAAATGTTCAATATCAAAAATGGGAGATCTCATTCTCAAAATTTTAGCTGAGAGAGCGCGATGATTATGACAAATGAAAAAAACAGCCCCACCTTTTTTGACAAGAGTATAAGCATCTTGACACATTTGTTTAGGGTCATACAAATGTTCTAAAGTTTGAAAACAAGTAATAAGACTAAAAGTTCCCGCTTGGAAATCCTCAACCCTGAAAAGACCATGCTTAATTAATGGTTGTATTTCCTCCTTAGCCGCTAGAATAGGTGCTTGGGAAGGTTCTACTCCAATAACAGAAGTAAACCCTGTACGCAGCAATTCCTCTAAAAATGCTCCATCCCCTGTGCCAATATCAATCGCACCATCTAAATTAGGAATATGTTGCATAATTTCGGGTAAAAAACTGGCATAAGTACGACTCGCATAATGGGCTTCTTCTGAACTATCAAAAGCAGCTTCATGATAGGCGGTTGCTAATTCACTTAATTCAGGAATTGGACTGGCATACAGTACATCACAAGTTGGACAAGATATCAGTCTGTAGTGCATATATTCAGGCAGTTTACGAGAAGCAAAGGCAAAACTGTCTAATTGATTAAGATCAAAGTCAGCCTCAGCAAAGACTTTAGACTGATCCTTTAAACCGCAAACTAGACAAAGTCAAGAGAGGACAAGTTACCGCCAATATGCTTAACACCACTTTTAAAGTGCATTTTGAGCAATCGTTTTTTGGCTTTATTAATAAGCTCTTTTAGTGTTTTCATAATCAGCCGTTAAGGTAGTCCAGAAACCATACAAATTGGAAAGCTTCCATTACATCTGTTTTCCGCAAATTATCGGAGAATTTGGGAAAACCTATGTAATTAATTCTGCTTGGTTAATTGTAGACAGTACAAGGATTAAAAAATCCTTGTCATCCGTCTTTAGATGTATTTTTTGATAGATGATGTTTTTCGTGTTTATTGTTACGTTATTGTTACGTTATGCGTCCTACTTGTTCTAAATCTGATTTACCGGAAAAAATCTGTGTAGTATGTCAACGTCCGTTTACTTGGCGGAAAAAATGGCAAGATTGTTGGGATGAAGTGAAATATTGTTCAGAACGTTGCCGTCGTCGTCGTTCTCAGGCTAAAAATGATAGCTAGACCAACCAATAAATATGTGGGCGCAGGCCCTGCGCCCCTACGAAGAAAATAAATGATTTTACAAATGCAACCTAAATTAATTATTCATGGTGGTGCTGGTAGTTCTCTCCAAGGTAAGGGGGGATTAATAGCAGTCCGCAACTCTCTGTCTCAGATTGTTGCGGAAGTTTATGCTCTTTTGCTAACGGGTGTAAGTGCGACTGAGGCTGTAGTTCGGGGTTGTCAGATGTTGGAAGATGAACCCCGCTTTAATGCTGGTACTGGTTCTGTCCTCCAATCTGATGGACAAATCCGCATGAGTGCTTCCATTATGGATGGGACAACGGGGCGGTTTAGTGGTGTAATTAATGTGTCACGAGTGAAGAATCCGATTGAAATGGCGCTGTTTTTACAAGATGCTGATGATCGGGTTTTGTCTGATTATGGTGCGGCTGAGTTGGCGCGGGAATTGCAAGTTCCTATTTACAATGGTTTAACTGATTTGCGCTTGAAAGAGTGGACTCTAGAACGCCAGGATAACTTCAAAAGAACCATGGCTGGGGTAGTAGCAGAACCAGAAATGGCAGAAAATGCTGGTAGGGGGACTATTGGTGTTGTCGCTTTAGATGGCTATGGTAAATTAGCTGCTGGTACTTCCACTGGAGGTAAAGGCTTTGAACGCATTGGGCGAGTTAGTGATTCAGCTATGCCAGCGGGTAATTATGCGACTAGTCAGGCGGCGGTGAGTTGTACGGGGATTGGGGAAGATATTATTGATGAGTGTTTAGCTGCTAAGGTTGTGGTGCGTGTTACTGATGGAATGTCACTACAGGATGCTATGCAGCGATCATTTACAGAAGCAAAGAGGAATAATCGGGATTTTGGGGCGATCGCTCTTGATGCCACTGGTGCGATATCCTATGGTAAAACCTGTGAAGTATTACTAGCCGCCTACCATAATGGGGAAAACATTGGTGATACTTTGGAATGGAATGATCAAGAACTAATTGGTAATTGGTAATTGGTAATTGGTAATTGGTAATTGGTAATTGGTAATTGGGAAAAGTAAAGATAAATATTTCCTCTATTTTCTTTTCCCTTTATCGTTCTTTGTGCTTTTGTGGTAAAAACATGAATCTCCCAGTAACAGAATCTTGGCAAGATGTTCGCGCAGCATTAAAGGCAATTTGGGGATATGACGATTTTCGTCCTCCTCAAAAAGAAATTGTTAACTGTTTAATATCACAAAAAGATGCTCTAATTATTATGCCCACTGGTGGGGGAAAGTCAATTTGTTTTCAACTTCCCGCCCTCCTAAAAACAGGATTGACTTTAATAGTTTCTCCTTTGGTGGCACTAATGGAAAACCAAGTTGAGGAATTACGGCAACTATCACAAAAAGCAGCACTTTTACACAGTGAATTAACTGCATCTCAACGCAATGCAACCTTGCAAGCTTTGGAAAAACAGCAATTAAGATTATTGTATTTATCACCAGAAACATTACTCAGTCCAGCAGTATGGCAAAAGTTGTGTAATCCTCAACTGCAAATTAATGGTTTAATTCTGGATGAAGCCCATTGTTTAGTGCAGTGGGGTGATACTTTTCGTCCGGCTTATCGGCGTTTAGGGGCTGTGCGTGAAGCTTTGCTAAAATCAAAACCACCGGGAACAAAAATTAGTATAGCAGCCTTTACGGCAACGGCTGATCCTTTAGCCCAAAAGATTATTTCTACAGTTTTAAAATTAGACAAACCTGAGATTTTTCGGATTAATCCCTATCGGGAAAATTTAAATCCTATTGTCCGAATTGCTTGGACTCCTAAAGGGAGAAAACAACAATTATTAAAGTTTATTCAAAAACGACCAAATCAAGTTGGTTTAATTTATGTACGGACTCGAAGAGATAGTGAAAATTTAAGCCTGTGGTTAATAGAAAATGGTTATCAAACTGCTAGTTATCATGCAGGATTAAGTCCAGCAGAACGCCGCAATATTGAAGCTAGTTGGTTAGGTGGAAAAATCCCATTTGTTGTGTGTACTTGTGCTTTTGGGATGGGGATAAATAAATCAGATGTGCGCTGGGTGGTTCACTTTCATGCGCCACATTTATTATCTGAATATGTGCAAGAAATCGGCAGGGCGGGAAGAGATGGCAAACCTGCTGATGTTTTAACTTTGGTAAGTGAACCGACGGGATTTTTAGATGCTGAGGATAAGCAAAGACAGAAGTTTTTTGAGTCACAAATGAAATTGCAACAACAAAAAGCTCAACAATTAGCCAAACAATTACCACTCCAAGGAGAAATAAATACTGTAATTAAAGAATTTCCGAATAGTGCTGTGGCACTTTCTCTTCTGCATAGTAATGGACAGTTGGCATGGCTTGATCCTTTTCATTATTCTATGTCTTTGCAGTCAGGAAATCCAGAAAAAACACAATTACAAGCTGCTAAACAAATGAGTGAATATCTCACTAATAAAAAATGTCGTTGGCAGTTTTTACTAAATGCCTTTGGCTTTGAAACACCAACTGCTAATTGGCGTTGTGGACATTGTGATAATTGTGATTAAATCAAGAAACACAATCTGGAAAGCTAACTAGGGTTTGCTGACAGCGTAGCGTGGCGTTAGCCATATGGAACGAAGTGAAATGAAGCAATCGCAAGGGTTGTGATTGCTTCCCTTCGCTCGCAATGACTGTAAATATTTTTGTCCAATTACTTATAAGGTACATCTTAGCCCCCTCATCGCACCCCCCTAAATCCCCCCGCTGCGGGGGGAAGAAAAGGATAAGCTTTTGATACCTGGAGGGGGTTGGGGGTGGGGTTCTTGTTCCGGGTTTGATGACAATTTGCTGTATAACTTCTTCTAAATCCTCCTGATAGCGTAGCGTGGGGTTAGCCATGCTCCCGGATGGGCGCAGTCCCTGCGCCCCTACCTTTTGATTAGCGTAGCGTGGCGTTAGCCATACTCGCAAACCTTACTTAGTTGATTCTGCTTGGCTACAATATTTATTTAATTGAACGCCTAGAGTATCTGATTCTTTACCGGCAGTTTTGGCGGCTGTTGTTAGTGCGGAATCAATTTCTTTTCTGGCTTTTTCAATTTTTGCTCTACCATCTGATGATGCTTCTGCTTTTTTAGCGTCCCCAAGTGCTTGAGAAGCTTTGGCTATGGCTTCACTAAGATGATCAAAGATTTTGATAAATTTGGTTTCAAATTCTTGCAGTTTGGGATCTTTTAAATTTAATTCCTGAATAGACTTAGTAACATTTTTTAAGTCTTTGGATAATTGCAAGCTGGTTGATACCTGCTGACCTTTTTTGATGTCAATCAGTGATGTACCTTGATTTACAACTGTAACTAATCGCTGACATTGGGAGCTTTTAGTCTCGCTGCAACTGGTAATTAACAAAGCAATGCTCAGGCTAACAGGAGCAATAACTGAATAACGGGAAAACAACATTAAAATCCCAAGACCGATAAAATCCCCTAAATATTAAGCCAATTGATTATTAATTCGCAATTACGAATTTCTGTGTTGAGCAGTTTACCAATCTACTGGCAACCCTAATTTATCTAAGGTTTTGCGATCTTGCAACAGTGTTTGAATGTCGCTGTCTATTTGGATTTTACCCGTAGATAGGACTAAAGCCCGTTGAGTTACTCTTCCTAGCCAATTGAGATCATGGGAAGCTATTAACATCACTTGTACGGGCAATTTTAATAATACGTGAGCTAAATGCCGTCGCCATGCTGGATCTAGTCCGTTGGTGGGTTCGTCTAAGATGAGAATGGCTGGATCTAGGGCTAAAATTGCTGCTAAGGCGGCTAAACGTCTTTGTCCTCCAGAAAGTTCATGGGCGGAACGGTGGGCGTAAGCTTCTAGTCCGAAGTCGGCTAATAGTTGATGGGCTTTATCTTTTGCAGCTATGGGTGAAACACCATAGTTAAGGGGTCCGAAAGTAACGTCTTCCAGGATTGTGGGCATAAATAATTGGTCGTTAGCATCTTGAAAGCTAAAACCAATTTGTTGGCGTATTTGAGGTAAGGTGGTTGGCAATAGGGGGATGCCGTTAATCCAGATTCTGCCACTTTGGGGATGTTTTAAGCCGATGAGGTTTTCTAATAAGGTGCTTTTTCCTGAGCCTGTAGCCCCCATTAAGGCGATGCGATCGCCTGTTTGTAAGCTAAAAGAAATTTCTTGTAATACGGGTTGCTGGCGCGAATAGGCATAGACCAGATTTTGGACTTCAACGACATTTGTATGCGGTTGAGACAGGGAAATTTGGGGATTAGAAGTTAAGGATGTCAAGATTCACGACTCAAATAACAATAAAGTAGGAACTTAGGGTTAAACAAGTAGCTGTCACCCCAGCTATTAACAAGATAAAACGTTCTTTCGATTTGAGGGGGGAATCTATTGGTAATTGTCCATTATATCCACGAGCTACCATAGCAGCATAAACTCTTTCCGCTCTGTCGAGGGTGCGAAGATACAACGCCCCAATCATGGAAGCACTGGCATAACGCAGCCATCCTGCTGCACCATTTAAACCACGTAATTGGGCGCTGCGCTGCATTTGCGTTACTTCTAAAAGTAATATTTCTAAGTATTGCGCGGCTAGGATCAGGTTTTCTTTTAATGGGGCAGGTATTGGTAAGCTTTTAAGGGCAATACCCAAACTGTGAGGGGGTAAGGTTAATAAAAAACTATTCATGGTAATTAAACAAATTAGGGAACGCACAAGTAAAAAACTGGCTTTTTCCCATCCCAAAGGCAAAGCCATCAATGATAGAAAAATTAATTCTGCACCAAGTAAACCGCTTAATTTACGAATGGGTACTTGTAATAGGCCAACCCATAAAAGGGCGATCGCCCCATATACTAGTAAATTAGACCAAGTATGATGTTTTAAAAACGCTGCGCCAATTACAATAATGAGGGATAATTGCAAGCGTAATGGCAAGGAAATTTTAAGCATTCTTAGGTTTCATGACTTTAGCAATTCCAAAAGCTACAGTGAAGCAAGCTGTAGAACCTACCAAACCGGCAATACTTGTGCCGATTTGCCCTAAACCTTTAATCTCATAGTCAGCCAAAGGTGTTGGTACTACCACTCTGACTTGTTCAGCTAAGTTGATAAAACCCAAGTTTTCTGCTACTTTTTCTAAACCATCTGGCCAAGCAGAAGCAAATAGAGACAACACACCCGAAATCAGCAAAATACTCACAACGGGAACTAACCAGCCTCTAACTTTATGTTCTTCACCTGGTAACAAATCTGGACGGGCTGTGGCTAGATAGGTTAATACACCCCCGGTAATTAATCCTTCTCCAATACCAATCAAAATATGTACACCCGTCATGGTGGGTAAAACTATGCTCGCTGGTGCTGTTCCAGAAAGGGCTAATTCAATGGCACAAGCTAAGGCGGCGACAACTACGCTAACTGCGGCGGCTATGCCGGCTGCTAGGGGTAAACGCCTTTGAGAACCGCCCAATAATCGTTGTAAGGTTTGGGTTAATCCCCACGCTACCCACACGCCGACTATCCCCATATTAAAAATATTTGCACCTAAAGCGGTGATGCCACCATCGGCAAATAGCACGGCTTGAATAATTAAAACTGTAGCAATACATAACATTCCCGCCCAAGGACTACCTAAAATAATGGCGGCTAAAGCCCCTCCTAATAAGTGTCCGCTAGTCCCCCCCGCTACAGGAAAATTAATCATTTGGGCGGCGAAAATAAAGGCTGTGGTTAAGCCGAGAATGGGGGCGCGACGAATGCCAAAAGCTGTTTGCGATCGCTCAAAAGCTACAAATAAGGCGGCTGTACTGGCTAAACTGGTGGCTGCGGCTACTGGTACAGAAACAAATCCGTCGGGTATGTGCATGAAAATTCCTATTTCTTTTATGTGGTTTTTTGCAGTGCTAAAGGCAATATAACGACTAACAAAATTAATAGCAAACTAAAATTTATCTGTTCTGACAATAGCCTATTGGTAGATATTTTGGGATTTTATTTAGGATAATTTTTC
>NZ_JADEWA010000199.1:0-9220 GCF_015207865.1 Dolichospermum sp. LEGE 00246 | reverse complement strand
CTATTTATGATCATGGGAATAATGATAATTATTTTCAACTTAATAATCTATCAATATCCTTGTTTTCGTTTAGTTGAAAAAGAAATTCCTGATGCACTATCACCTGAGTTCGATATAAATAATCATCCTGAAAAATATTAATTTAATTTTTGTAGGTTGGGTAGAACGAAGTGAAACCCAACATTAGCGGTGTGATAGTAAGGGGTGTTGGGTTATAGCTTCGCTAGTATGAATAGAAGCTTGAACTGTGACAATTACTGTGGGCTTATCTACTTGGGTAAAAAAAGCAACTGACCAATTACATTGTTAATTCCCACCAAGTTTTTTGACCAACTACACCATCTGTTGATAGACGGCGACGATTTTGAAAAGCTTTGACAGCAGTTTCGGTGACTGGTCCAAAAACTCCATCAACAGGTATTCCATAACCGTTGGCAATTAAAAGTTTTTGTAAAGCTCTCACAGATATACCTGAACTACCAAAACTAATAACCGGCATGGGTTGGTTCTGGGTTCTGGAATATCTTGTGGATACCGGAATACCCCTTTTTTTTGTGATGGGGATATTGCCAGCATCAGCTATTTTAAAAGAACTCAGGGGCATCTGTTTTTGGGTTATTTGCTCAAAGATTTTGTGCCTTCGGAATGAGAGGATTGAAAGATGATTTGGGGAAGTTATACCGATTTGAGTAAATTCTGGCGGTGTAATTTGAGGGTAAACAGCTAATTTATTGGATTGATGATTTGTTAAACCCATACCATTCTCTCTGGGAAAGATTTTCTGTGAGAGAAAACGGGGTACATTTAGTGGTTTTGGATTTAATACACCCATCATCAGCAGTCCGATTTCAGTCATTTTATTTTATCGCTGTGCTTATTTATAAAGTAGTAAATAGCAAAAGAAAAGTAGAGGCAATGTAGAATGGTACTGAGTTATTTAGAAAGTTAAATATATACTCAAAACGGCTTGATTGTTTGATTCTAAAGGTAGGGGTAAAGCAAGAGCTTCATTGGTGTCAACTTAGGCTACAGATGCCTTATTTGTTGGCTTCAACACCCACCCAGAAATGATAGCGTAGCGTGGCGTAAGCCATATTTCCGGGCTAATAAGTAAAGTTTACTAAAGTAAACTGGGGATTTTTAGTCATCTTCAGATGACTTCTGCTATTAGACTGGGAATTCATTCCCAGGCGGGCTTTACCCCTACACATCTGGGTTCTTTGTCGTTTGGCAAAAGTTTAAATCTCACCCGTGTTTAGTATAATACCTGTATACAGGTATCCGAGCAAAATTAATTGAATATCTGGGGAATAAATGGGAACAAATAAAAATCCCTATTCCCCACTCTCTTTTTTGTAAAGATTCTCACAATAAATCTAGTACACTGCGGCTTAAATAACCCAGCCATTCTCACTCGCTAAAAAGCTTATGACCTATTGCTTTTGATTTTTCACTTGCGCCTGGCGGTACTAGCGGTTGATATCGGAAGAATGATCTGATTTGAGACTATAATTATTATGAATTTTATTCATCTATCTTAAGGGAGTTAAAATTATCAAAAAAATATTTAGGTCTTGGTAAAGGATAAAAAATCCCAATTGATTAGATTGGGAATATCAAATCTTGAATAAATTTGTTGGGGTATTTGTCAGCACCGTGGCATGGTGTAATTAACCCATCCCATTAGTAACTGGATGGAAGTAGAAGGCAAAACCCAAGACAGTATAAGCTGCTAGAAGTAATGTTCCTTCTAACCAATTAGATTTACCATCGGAACTAATGCTATTAGCAATTAAAACTGATACAGCAACAGCTACTAATTCAAAGGGGTTAAAATCTAAATCCATTGGTTGCCCAACTATCCAACCGGCAATTACTAAGACTGGGGCAACAAACAGGGCAATTTGCATACTTGAACCTACAGCGACAGACATAGCCAGATCCATTTTATTTTTCATGGCTACGGTGACTGCGGTGGCGTGTTCAGCAGCGTTACCGATAATGGGAACTAAAATTACCCCGGTAAATAGTGCGCTTAGACCTAGTTTAGATGTAGCGACTTCTAAGGAATCAACTAGCAATTCTGACTCCCAGGCAACTAACAGGGTACAAAGTAAAAGCACACCACTCCATAACCAGACATTTGGTTTTTCATGGGTAACTTCGTCTTCTTCTATTTCTGCTATACCAACTTCATACAAATAAGCATGAGTTTTCATCGAAAATAGTAGTGTTAAGCCGTAAACCAAAATTAGGACAATGGCTACAGCTAGGGAGAGATTCTGTACGGTTGCTTCGTTAATACCTACGGAGGTATAGTTCATTGCTGTTGGTAGCAAAATAGCAATTACTGCTAAGTTCATGGAGGAAGCATTTACTCGCGCTACAACTGATTCAAATGTTTGCTCTTTGTAGCGAATTCCCCCTAGTAGCATGGATAAGCCCATAACTAAGAGTAAGTTACTGATAATTGAACCTGTGATACTGGCTTTAACGACATCTATTAAACCCGCGTTCAGGGCAACTAAGGCGATAATCAATTCTGTAGCATTGCCAAAAGTCGCGTTTAAAAATCCGCCTATTCCTGGACCGACGACTACGGTGATTTCTTCGGTAGCTGTACCCATCCACGCTGCTAGGGGGAGAATCGCTAATGCTGCGGTGATGAAAACTATTAAGTCTCCCCATTCTAAAAAGTGGGCTGCTAGAGATATGGGTATAAACAGCAGCAGAATGGTGAAAATAATGTTCTTGATTGACATTTTTACCTTGAATTTAGGGGATTTTTACACAATGTCTAAAATATCATGTGCATTTGAATACCTATCATATCTGTACATTAGTCATTAGTCATTAGTCATTAGTCATTAGTCATTGGTCATTGGTTAAGTAGGTGAACACAATAAAACCAAACTGTGTAAAGAAACGTAAAATCGCTGAAAACTTCTTTACTTTTGCCTCTTGCCTCTTGCCTTGCTATAACTACAATTTTCAACGCCAACCTACTTATTGGTGATTGAGCAAATTCTTCCTCCTGAACTCCTGATAGCGTAGCGTGGCGTTAGCCATACTCCTGAATGGGCGCAGGCCCTGCGCCCCTACCTCATGGTAGCGTAGCGTGGCGTTAGCCATACTTCTGAACTTCTATTCCTCACAGTGACAACAATTGTGAAAAGGTATATATAGTAAGAATATTCTTCAAAATTACACATTTATTTGGATAAAAATATATGACTTTGGCAGCGGAAATACCAAGTAGTTATGACTCAATATTACCATTAGATCAAGAGGCTAAATCCAGTCCTGAACATGATCCCCTGAAAACTGCTCAGGGTGTTTATGTGACGGTTCATGGGCATTTTTATCAACCTCCTAGAGAAAATCCCTATCTTGATGCGATTGAACGTCAACCTAGTGCTAGTCCTTTTCATGACTGGAATGAGCGGATTCATTGGGAATGCTATCGTCCTAATGCTTTTGCTAGGGTCTTCAATGACCGAGGCGAGATTGTGAAGATTGTGAATAATTATGAATACATGAGCTTTAATATCGGTCCAACGCTGATGTCGTGGTTAGAACGCCACGATGGGTCGGTTTATCAGCGGATTTTGGAGGCTGATGCTAAAAGCTGCGATCGCCTCAATGGTCATGGCAATGCGATCGCTCAAGTTTATAATCACATTATCCTGCCTCTAGCCAATGAACGGGATAAACATACACAAATTCGCTGGGGTAAGGAAGATTTCCGTTCTCGCTTTGGTCGTGATGCTGAAGGAATGTGGTTGGCGGAAACAGCCGTAGATTATGCCACCTTAGAAGCATTGGTAGCTGAAGGCATTAAATTTATCATTTTAGCCCCTTCTCAAGCCCAGCGTTGTCGTCCAATCCCCACAGAAGATGATTCTAGTAGTCAATGGCATGAGGTGGGGGGTAATCAGATTGATCCTACTCGTCCTTATCGCTGTTATTTAGATAGTGACGAGTCTGCAAAAACATCAACTGCCTATATTGATATCTTTTTCTACGATGGTCCAATTTCGCGGGATATGGGTTTTAGTGATGTTGTCTACAATTCCCATCATTTTGCAGGACGGATTGGGGCGGCTATTCGCGGGGATCATCGTCAGTCCCAATTGATTTCTGTAGCTACAGATGGAGAAACCTTTGGACATCACAAAAAGGGAACAGAGAAGACTTTAGCCTATGCCTTTATTGGTGAGTTTCCCCGTCATGGTTGGACTGTCACCAATTTTGCCCACTATCTAAGTTTAAATCCTCCCTCTTGGGAAGTAAAATTAAAGTCAGTGACGGCTTGGAGTTGCGCTCACGGTGTTGATAGATGGCAAGATGATTGTGGTTGTGGTGGTGAAGGTGGTGTGTGGCATCAAAAATGGCGGCGACCGTTACGTAATGCGTTAAATTGGCTGCGAGATCAGTTAATTGATGTCTATGAGGAATATGGTAATCCCTTATTTCGTGATCCTTGGCAAGCGAGGGACGAATATATTCATGTCATGGGCGATCGCACTCCCGCTAATATTCAACGATTTCTATCTCACCATCAAACTCGCAAACTCCAAGCGGCTGAACAGGTAGAAGCTTTACGCTTGTTGGAAATGCAGCGTCACTCTTTGCTGATGTTCACCAGTTGCGGCTGGTTTTTTGAGGAAATTTCTCGCCCAGAGGGAACACAGATTTTGCGTTATGCCTCTCGCGCTTTAGAATTAGCAGGGGATGTGGCAGGTGTACAATTAGAAAAAGGCTTTATTAAACGTTTGGGTTTAGCTCCTAGTAATGTGGAAGAGTTTAAACATGGGGCGGAGATATATCGTCAGTTAGTGCTAACTGCCCAAATTGATTTTAAACAAGTTGCCGCTCATTACGCTATTACTTCCCTTTTTAATCATCACAAAAATACTCTCCCTCAACACCAAACAGATAAACATCACCATATTCCTCATCAGCGTGTTTATTGCTATAATGCCCATGAGCTAGATTATCATAAGCAAAGCTTGGGACCATTAACTATGGCAGTGGGGCATTTGCAGCTAGTGTCAGATATTACTTGGGAAAGTGAAAATTTAGTATTTGCGGTTTTGCATTTGGGTGGTTGGGATTTTCATTGCTGTATTCAGCAGTTTGCCGGACGACGTAACTATAGTCAAATCAAGGAAAAGCTGTTTACAGCCCTGCAACAGGCTAGTATCGCTCATGTGATTTTGGTGATGACTCAATTATTTGGGGACGATACCTTTAGTTTACAGACTTTATTTGCGGAAGAACGTCACCGGATTATGCGGTTGTTGAGTCAGGATACACTGGCACGATTAGACCAGTTATATACTCAGGCATATCGTGATAATTACGGTGTGATTATGGCTTTTCATCGGGATGAGTTGGAAGTACCACGAGAATTACAGGTAGCGGCAGAAATTGCTTTGGGGTATCGTTGTCTGACAACGTTGAAATCTCTAGAACAAGATATTACTGAATTGCAATTAAGCTGGAATTTGATTGGAGAATTGGAAGCGATCGCTACAGAAGCTGAACATCTGCGTTGTCAATTGAATATTCCCGATGGTAATCAAATTTTAGAGCAATTAATAGTCCGGTTATTGTGGCAATTATTATATACTGCCAATAGCAAGATAGATGCAGATATTCAGCGGTTAGAACGATTAATTGATGTTGGTTATAAATTACATCTTGGCATTAATTTAAACCATTCCCAAGAACTCTATTGGAGTTGTTTACACAGTCAAATATTGCCACGAATTACCAGTCTTGAGAGTGAAGCAGAAACTATGCAATGTCGTCAATTACTGAAACTAGGACAAAAATTAGCTGTTGATGTCAGTCCTTATTTGGATAAATTGCCATAAGTAATTGGACAAAAATATTTACAGTCATTGCGAGGGAAGGGAAGCAATCACAACCCTGGCGATTGCTTCATTTCACTTCGTTCCATATGGCTAACGCCACGCTACGCCATCATTTCTGAGTGGGTATGGAAGCCAAACAAATAAGCCATCTGTAGCTTAAGTTGACACCATTAAGCTTTTGCTCAACCCCCATTGACTTAGAAATTTACACTTGGCCAGTCTGGTTGACGATAATAATGGGTCATATTATCAAATTTTCGTAATTCCACCTGATCAATGAGAAAATCTGGCGTATCTAACGGCAATGATTGATTAAACTCACAAAACATGGTACTCAGGTTTACCCTGTTTAATTCTGGGGGAATTTCGCCAAAGTAACCCAATGTCACATGGGCTGTAAAATGATAATGCTGCTCAATACCCAAACCCATTAGTGTGCGATTTTGATAAATTATCCGCCGAAATTGAATAATTTCCTCATAGGAACGTTTATCTTTTGGTACTAAACACATACCCACAGCCCTGGGCATGACAATTAATCCTAACATTTGCCAAGATATAGGTGATCCCTTTGTCATCAATTTTTGATATTCTTGAAACCTCTCAGCTAATTGAGAATTCAAATCTTCAGCAAATTGAGGGTTTTTTGCACAAGCATGATGAAAAGCGCTGTCCCAAATTAAATCTGCCACCGTCACATGAAAACTAGCAGGAGGAACAGGTACAATCAAATCCCTAGCAATGGGTAACTCTAATAATTGCTGTTGATAGGCTTGTATTTGGCTGTAAAAAGCAGCGTTGTTTGCATCTTCTGCTGCTGGTGGGGTAATCAGCGTATAGCCTGGAAAGGGTGTAGCCTCTCTGACTCCAGCATGAACTCGAAATTTAGAAGATTCCTGAATATGCTGAATCTGGGTTTTGTAAGCTTCTGGTAGCGTCATGCGTGCTACCCGATTTAAATAAGTTTGGTAGTTGTCGTCCAATCTTGATCACCTTGCGCTCTTTTGATAGATTGTAGGGAGATTTACTCAATTTGACCAAATTAATTTTTAATTTTAACTAAATTACCATGCCAATATATGTTTACTGGGGCGAAGATGATTTTGCGATGGAAAAAGCCGTAGTCACTTTGCGCGATCGCATTCTTGATCCCCTGTGGACTAGTTTTAACTATACCTCATTTCCTCCAGATCAACCCGATTCTATCGTCCAAGCTTTAAATCAAGCAATGACACCGCCATTCGGTGCTGGTGGGCGTTTCGTATGGCTCATCAACACCACTCTGGGGCAAAATTGTCCAGACCACATCCTCGCAGAATTACAACGCACTCTTAAGGTCATCCCTCCAGACTCTACCTTACTATTAACCAGTCGCAACAAACCAGATGAACGACTGAAAAGCACAAAACTCCTCAAACAATTTGCAACAATTTCCGAATTTTCCCTCATTCCCCCTTGGAAAACCGAACTTTTAGTCCAATCAGTTCAACAAGTCGCTCAAACCATCGGTCTAAAAATCAGTCCCCTAGTAGCCGAACTATTAGCTGAATCCGTAGGCAATGATACCCGTCTTCTCCACAATGAACTGGAGAAATTACGCCTCTACAGCGGAGGCAGGAACAAACCCTTAGACGTGAATACAGTATCTGAGTTAGTCAGAAATACTACTCAAAATACCTTACAATTAGCAACAGCCATCAGAACAGGAGATACCCCAAAAGCTTTAGGAATCTTAGGCGATCTCAGTAATGCCGCAGAACCAGGTTTACGGATAGTTGCCACACTCATTGGTCAATTTCGCACCTGGTTATTAGTCAAAATGATGATGGACAGTGGTGAACGCAACCCCCAAGCGATCGCTCAAGGTGCTGAAATCTCTAACCCCAAACGCATCTACTTCCTACAGCAAGAAGTCAAATCCCTCCCCCTACAGCAACTCATCTCTGCCTTACCACTGCTATTAGAATTAGAAGTCAGCCTTAAGCAAGGTGCATCCGAAACCTCAACACTACAAACTAAAGTCATCGAACTTTGTCAAATATGCCGCCGCACTTAATACCCACATCGAAATATTCAATTTCAATCTTGACTGGAACTTCTAATTCAGAAAATAATTCAAACATATTATGTTATTCCCTATTTTCCCTCTGTGTCACCTGTTGTATGCTCAAAACTTATAGTCTTTATTTAACCAAACGGTTGCAGAGAACCCTCTATCAATCCTTGATCTTGGCAACTATTACCAGTACAAGCCTGATTTCCGGGACTTTTGGCCTCAATTCCAAAGTAACTGCTCAAACTTTAAACCTTAACAGTACAGAAGTAACTAATTACGCAAAAGCTGTATTAGGCATGGAGCCAGCCCGTCAGCAGGCCTTTAAAGAAATTAAAAACCTGATCGGTAGCAAAGACATTCCCCAAGTAATCTGTAATGATTCCAAAAGTTTCATTACACTACCAAACAAAGCCAAAGATATTGCCGTAAATTATTGCAACCATTCTCAAAAGATAGTTGAGGATAGTGGTCTCACCATCGAGCAATTTAACAAAATTACCGTAGAAATCCAAAAAAACAGTAATTTAAAACGACAGCTTTATAATACATTACTGCGCTTACAAAAGGATTCCCCCTCAAAAACTTCCCAATAAATAACCTTAAATTACAAGAGGCAAGAGGCAAGAGTAAAGAAGTTTTCAGCGATTTTACGTTTCTTTACACAGTTTGGTTTTATTGTGTTCACCTACTTAGGGCTTGCTGATAGCGCAGCGTGGCGTTAGCCATACTTATGTCCCTCACAGATAACTTTTCCAGCAACCCCTACTTATTACTATATTTCTCTAACCTGCATCAAGCAGAAAATATCACTCTTGTTTTTTCGCCATATCCATAGCATTATTGCCGATCCGATAAATCAAAAATACCCTGAATTCCCTAATTGCATAGGGCTTTCAGCTATTTCCAGCCCACCCCCTAAAAAAATATTTCTCAACCCCCTTGACAGAAAAAGGAAGGATTGCTATATTAGATAAGTGCCGAGAGAGAGAAACGACTCCCGGACAACTGAACCGAGAAAAAATAATACTTTGAAAGAATAGATTAAACCAATCCTCGTCGTCAAGATAATTGAAAGAGGATTCGAGATTTTAACTAATTTCGGAGCCGACAAACTCGAAAGAAACAAAATGGAGAGTTTGATCCTGGCTCAGGATAAACGCTGGCGGTATGCTTAACACATGCAAGTCGAACGGTCTTTTCGGAGATAGTGGCGGACGGGTGAGTAACGCGTAAGAATCTACCTTCAGGTTGGGGACAACCACTGGAAACGGTGGCTAATACC
>NZ_JADEWA010000198.1:0-9225 GCF_015207865.1 Dolichospermum sp. LEGE 00246 | reverse complement strand
TAAGAGACAGCCCCTACCCCCTTCTCCCGTCATTTTCGGGTTGAAAGACTACTAGATATCTACCTGGCGACGGATATTAACCAATTCGTAAAGCTTATTTTCAAACTTTTGGGTACAAGCTGACCAATCAAATTCTAGAATCGAGGGACGTGCTTGTGCAGTCAATTGATTTTTAAGATTAGGATCTTCGAGTATGGTAATTACCTTTTGAGCAAAGTCTTCAGGGCTATTAGGTGCGGCTAAAAAACCATTTACTCCAGAAATAACCTGTTCAGCGGTTGAAGGGGCAACAACAGCCACTACGGGAGTTCCAGAAGCTAAGGCTTCGTTGGTTGTGGTACAGAAATTTTCGGTGACAGAAGGGTTGACAAATATATCTGCTTTTGCAAACCAACCTAAAAGTTCTTTCCCATGGGATTCACCCCAAATTGTGACACCATTGGGGAATTTTTCGGCACGACGGCTAATTTCTGCATCTAGGGGACCGCTACCGACAATTACTAAATGGACATCGGGAATTTTGGCAGCAATGAGGGGATAAATATCTAAAAGTTGATTGACATTTTTTTCTGGGGTAATACGTCCCACAAATAAAATAGTTGGACGTTTATCATCAGGAATTGGATCATAACAAATATTGCGAGGGTGAAATTTTTCGCAATCAATTCCTTGATAGGGTAAGTATTCGCTGCGTTGCGCTTTTAGTTTTTGGTATTTAGTTAATTGTTCGCGGGAAGAGAATAAACTTAAATCATAAGTTTCACTAAATTGTTTAACTAAAAGTGGGAGAAGGGGACGAACTAGGTTAAAGAATGTATTTCCAAAATAATATTGGATATAGGCAATGATATCTGTATGGAAAATTGAAATAATGGGTGTTTTGGTTTTTTTGGCATATTGTACTCCCACGGAACGCCCATAACCTTGTAGGAAGCCAGAATATAAACCTCTCATTTGTGGGGCTTCTTCAACAACAATAATATCGGGTTGAAAGTGATTAAGTAGTTTTGTATCACTCCAATGACGATGGTTTAATGGTTGGGGTAAAGATTTATAAAATATCAGTGGTTCTGTCGGAAATGAATAGGAGGAAAAATTAATAAATGTTTCTAGTTCTTCTATTCCCGACATGGGACGATTTCCCACTTGGTTAGGATATTTATTATTGATTTCTGGGTGAACTAGAAAAACTTCATGTCCTTGTTTTAATAGCCAGTGAACTCGTTGATGAACGGCGACAGAAACTCCGGTTAAAAATGGGGCATATAATCCTGTAAATAAGGCGATACGAAGAGGTTTATTTTTCATGACTTTGAGGAAATATTTTTTGCAAAAATAGATTACTGATGCGCTGGTTTATAATAATTGTTGAATTGGGAATTTTAGATATTGAAGTGAAATAAAAAATCTAAAATTTCCCTATTCTCTTGCATAAATAAGTAGGTTGGCGTTGAAAATTGTCGTTATAAGTAGTGAGACAGAATTAATTACACAATGTCATTGCGTTAGCGTTGCGTGGCGTTAGCCATAGGGAACGAAGTGAAATGAAGCAGTTCGCCAGGGTTGTGATTGCTTCCCTTCGCTCGCAATGACTGTAAATATTTTTGTCCAATTACTTAGCAAGGCAATAGGCAAGAGTGAAGAGGGTTTGGGCGGTTTTACGTTTCTTTACACAGTTTGGTTTTATTGTGTTCACCTATTTAGCCGAGCAATATTATTTAAAGAGATGCTTTGGGATCAATTGGTTGATCTAGCCATTGGTAAGGACGATATTCAATTAACCGAATATTTTCACGCCCTTTAATGCGATAAGTAAGTCCACGCCAAGTAATTGTTGATACCCACAAAGAAGATAATATTGTTAACCCGTAAACCCATTGTGTTAGGGGAATAACTATCAACATTTTTAGGATGATTAAAGGCGATAATTTGGGTATTTTTTCACCTTGATTGTGCAGCACTTTATGTATGCCAAATTCCATCAAGAGTATTAGTAAGACTAAGCCAATGGTATAGGAAATATAGGCGGAAAATAGCAAGGCGGCTGCGTCCCATTGAGCCTCAATCAATAGCTGAAAAATAACGATGATGACTGCATTGGGGACGATGATACTAGAATATGCTTCACTGATTATGGCTAACCACCGGGGATGATAAAGTTTAGAACCAATTATTAACCTTTTTAATGATTCTAGTAAGTTACGTAGACTACTTTCTTCCCGATTTAGCATCAATAAAGAAGGAATAAATTTGATTTGTAACTTTTCTTGCTTGATAAGTTTATGGAGAAGCATATCATCTGTTAATACTTCTCCCCACTTATCTAAAAGGTTGATGCGGTTTAATACTTCTGTTTTGATTGCTAATGTTCCACCCCAGGGAATTTGAAAGAGAAACATTTGCACTACAGTGGAAACGTTACCAGAGTAGCGAACTAATGAACCCCAATAATTACCTGTGGGAAGATACCAACGATTTCCTGTGGTGAGTCCAACCTGATCATCAATAAGGGGGGTAACTAATTCTCGTAACCAATTAGGATGAGCTACGGTATCAGCATCTATAAAAGCTATAATTGGATAGGCATTATCCAAATCAGAAACAGCTTGAACTAAGGAACTGCATTTAAGGCTACAATTATGACGAACTGCTCTTAATGTGCTAATTTCAACGTTGGTTGCACCTAGTTGATTGATTGTTTCGGTGGCAATTTTCAAAGCTGGATCTTCTTTACTGTCAATGATCAGCTTTAAATCGTATTCTGGGTAGTTTTGTTGTAAGAGCGATCGCAAACAATTAGGTAAAAAAGGATCAGCACCCCTTAAACAGAGGATTACTGCCGTTTTTGGTAATTGTTCATCTGGTAATGACTTGGGTTTGTGTGAACGTAAATACCATAAAAATACTAACGTTAAACAAGTTTGAATTACCAGCCAGCCGAACAAAGACTTAGATAGAAATATCATAAAGTCTGGCATTATTTCTATAGTCTTAGAAGGGAGTTATTAGGGGCGGGATTTCCCCGCCCAATAGTCAGAAATGAGGAATTATGTCTAATTCCCAGTTAGGGATCAAGAGAATACTTGAGAAAGATATTAATGGTAGTATTCTTGTCAACTTTGAAGCTGGAATTATTGAACGTAGGTGAGCCAGTGCTGATAGAAACAGTAGGATTTTTAGAAATGCCAAAGCCTTCTTGAGGAATTCCGAAAAAGTCTTTATTGAGTTTGCGATCGCCATTTTGATCATCAACTACAGCTACAGCATAAGTTCCAGGTTTTAATCCAGAAAATACCCGCTTTATAGAACTACCTGTAATTTTAGTACAACCACTTTTAACTTCACTTTTAGCATTATTAGGAAATCCTTTTTCAGAGTTATAAACTCTCATACAAATTTCCCCAGTTTTGTTGGTAATACCATTAACAACCACAGTTAAAGATGCTGTTGATTCAGCATAGGCCACATCTGTGAAGCTAACAGTTAGTAAAGTAGCAAGAAAGAAATTACTAACTTGGAATATTTTCAACATAGATCAATATTTCACCCGTAATAAGTTTGGAGTAATTTAATAGTAGCTTTCTACTAAGTAGTGAGACAGAATTAATTACACAGTGTTATTGCGTTAGCCTATGGAAGGAAGTGAAATGAAGCAATTGCCAGGGTTGTGATTGCTTCCCTTCGCTCGCAATGACTAGGGTTGTGATTGCTTCCCTTCGCTCGCAATGACTAGTACACTGCGGCGTAAGTGAATGAACCATTCTAAATCCTCCAAAAGCCTATACTGTCTTCATTTTGACTTTTGACTTTTGACTTCCGCCTTGTGGTACTAGGGTTGTGTTCTCCGATGAATTGCTAATATTGCTATAGTTCAGGTTTGATAACTAAACTTACGCAGAAACAACATTTTGGCAGCCATTAAGAAATCTTTCACCAATAACCATTCTGTACCTGATAGCTTTTTAGCGATGCTGATATGGCACAAAATTTGCTCATACCAACTAAGTTGACTATGATGAATAGAAACCCAATATTCCTGTAGAATTCGCCAATGAGGTAACAATATTTTTCCCTTATTCGTTGAATCAAACCAGACTGCATAATCATAAAAATTAGGCAACATATTCAATGAATACTGGGGATTATTTTGATTAAATGACAAATAATCAGGAAAGAACATACTCAGGGATTGTTGAGGATGGATTCTGGCAAAGAATAGATATTCGGGAATTTCATAAAATTTTCCCAGCATCCCTAGCCTTAATAATAAAATTCCATCTGCATTCCCATAACCACCCATAGGAGGTATTTGTCTTAATGCACTACTGCGAATAACTCCGTAAATTTGATAACACAAATGTTTAGTTAGTAATTCATGAAATCTTTGATGAGCTTTTAGAGAATTAGTATTGAGTTTAATGTCATAATTTTGGATAAATTCTCCCTGCTCATCAATAAAATATGTGTGGGAGTGACATAAAATGTATGTTGGATCTTTTTCCAATACATCCATACATTTCTCAATAAAATCGGGGGCGTGCAAATCATCATAAGCAGCCCATTTAAAATACTCACTGTGAGATAATTCAAAAACACGATTGAAATTACAAGCACAACCAATATTAGTTTCATTACGATAGTAACGAATCCGTTGATCTTGGGCTGCATAAGTCCTACAAATAGCCTCAGTATTATCTGTAGATGCGTTATCCGAGATAATTAACTCAAAATCAGAAAATGTCTGTGCTAATAGCGAATCTAGGCATTTTTCAAGAAATTTCTCCCCATTATATACAGGTAATCCAATACTTAACTTTGGTTGAGAGTTATTCATGCACAAATTCCTAAAATCTAGGTATTATTTAATTAATTTTTGAAGGTCAGTTTTTTGCAACCATTCATGAGTGCGGCGCATTCCTTCCGTTAAATCAACCTTAGCTTGGTAATTCAAAACACTTTCTGCTTTAGCAATAGAATAGGCATAGGGACGACTCATAAAATCAACTGATTCTGGGAGAATATCCGCCTTTTTCCGAAATAGTTTTTGCCCCTGAAGACGCACTTTTAGAAATAATTTCATTTCCTCTTTAGGTAAAGACATTGGCGCTGGTAAATTTTCCAATGAGGCTAAATGAATAAAATACTCCTTCCAAGAAGTTTCTTTACCATCAGTAATATTAAAAACCTCTCCATAAGCCGATTTTTCTATAGCTAAAAAGATGGCATCAATTAAGTTATCTACATATAGATGATTCATTACACCCTTGCCTTCATTAGCATAGGCAAATAATTTTTGTCTCATCATCTGAATCGGGCGGACAATCCAAGGCAGACTTCCTGGACCATAAACATCACCAGCCCGAATCACAATTACTCCAAATTCTGGAGCATTATTGAGTTTTAAAACTTCGATTTCCGCCTCAATTTTTGTTTGACAATAAGCATTATTTTCCCCAGACAGCACACCTGATTCTGTGATTTTATCTGAGTAATCAAATCCATATACTAAGGCGGTCGAAAGATGAACAAATGTCTTCACACCAGCTTGTTTAGCAGCCTTAGCAATGGTTACAGTACCGCTGACATTTATTTCTCTAAAATGCTTAATATCCCCGGCTTCTTCGGCAAATTGAGCGTTATGTAAAACTATATCTACTCCCTGACAAGCTTTCGAGCAAATTGCCGGGTCAGTGATATTACCGACAAAAATTTCTACGCCTAATTTTTGGAATGTTTGATCTTTAACTGGAGAACTTTGAATACCTTTAACCTTCATACCTTGCGCTACAGCTAATTCGGCTGCACGTAAGCCAATAAATTCATCAATTCCAGTAATTAGCAGAGTTTTATTTTGTAAGTTCATGGGAATGTAGATAAGTGTTCGGTAATGAAAAAGTTATACAATCTAAGTTGAAAAATTGCGATTAAATGCAACTACGAACTATTGTATTTGCAAAAGAATTTTACCGTTGTGAATAACATTAAACTTCTATCTTTAGTTGGTGTTAATTTGCTAAATATTTAGCAGAAGTTGATTAATTTAAGATGCAACAAATTCTTAGAAACTATCAGCCGGATCAGCAGAACGAAGTTTATTAATAGCTAACGCTCCAGAGGTAATGCAAATTAAGACTGTAGATACTAGAACAAGTAAGGCATTATTACTTGTCATCATGATGGGTAATTTAGTTACCTTCATGGCAAAATCATATAAACCAATAGAAACAATAAAACCAGGAATGTAACCTAATAAGGCCAAGATTATTGCTTGTTGAAAAACCACATTCAATAAATATCCATTAGCATAACCAATAGCTTTTAAAGTTGCATAGGCAATAAATTGAGTAGCAATATTGCTATACAGAATTTGATAAACAATTACCACACCCACAACAGAAGCCATGATGAGCATCAGGTTAAGAATAAAACCAATGGGGGTTCTAACTGACCAATATTGTCTTTCAAAAGCGACAAATTCTTGGCGAGTAAATATTTGAACATCCTTTGGTAAATTGGCTTTTAAATTTGCTAAAACCCGGTTTATATCTGCACCATCTTTGAGTTTAATCACTCCCATATCTATTTTTTCAACTGGGCGGCTATTAGGGTTGATTCTTAAAAAGGTTGAATCACTCACAATTAAATTACCATCAACACCAAAGGACGGTCCTAAACTAAATAAACCACCTACTCTCACTCGATAACCTTTGACAGCATCAAAGGGAAAGATTTCAATTGCTTGTTTAATATTTCCTTGATTAAATAATTCTGCTATTGGTCCAAATTCTGGACGGGCATCTCTATCAAAGAGCATAACATCAGGAATTTTGAGTTTATCCAAATTTTGCTGGACTTCTGGAATATCTAGCACGGATTTTCCAGGGTCAAAACCGATGACATAAATTGAATATTTCTCACCGCTGATAGGATTCTTTAATTTTGCAAATTGCAAATAAATTGAACTGACGGAATCCACGCCATCAAAACCTAAAGTTTGGTATAATCGAGTCCGAGAAAAACTTTGAATTGCTGTCAAAGATTTATATTGAGAACTAACTAAAAATAAATCACCGTGCAATCGTTGATGTAGTGCTGTGGCGCTAGAATATAGTGCATCTTGGAAACCAAGCTGGATGAACATTAACAGGACAATGAAGCCAATTCCGGCTACAGCTATGACAAAACGAAGTTTCTGTTGGGCAAGTTGTAGCCACCCTAAAGGAATTTTGATATTCATATTATTTGTTAGTTGTTAGTTGTTATTTGTCAGTTGTTATTTGTCAGTTGTTATTTGTCAGTTGTTATTTGTCAGTTGTCAGTTGTCAGTTGTCAGTTGTTAGTTGTCAGTTGTCAGTTGTCAGTTTTAGAAAATAACTAATAACTAATAACCAATAACTAATAACCAATAACCAATGACCAATAACCAATAACCAATAACCAATAACCAATAACCAATGACCAATGACCAATGACTAAATCTGGATAGCAACATCAACTTGTAAGTTAGTTAAGCGAGATATTTTTTGACTATCGGTGGAATCATCAATAGATATTTTGACTTCAATTACTCTCCGGTCTGCGTCAGAATTGGGATTAATACTAAAGATGCCTTGTTTATCAACTTGCCAACCAACTTCTCTAACAGTTCCTTGTAATTTTCCAGGAAATGTAGTGCTGGTAATGATAGCTTTTTGTCCAAGTCGAACATTTTGAATATCGGTTTGATATACTTCTGCTAGAACCTGCATTTTTGACGTATTACCGATTTCTGCAAAACCAGAAGTACCAATCACTTCGCCATTTTTGGTGTGAATTCTTAAAATTGTGCCGTCTATAGTAGAAGTAATATAAGTTAAATCATGGTCAGCTTTTGCTTGTTTAATTGCAGTTTCTGCACTTTTAACTTCAGTTTTTGCTAACTCTACATCTACAGTCCTGACTTCTTTAATACTATTAAGTTTGAATTTTCCTTCTTTAAGTTGATCTTGTAATGTGTCTTTTGTGCGTTTGAGAGTAGCTTCGGCTTCTTTTAACTGCTGTTGTGTGGTTTTGAGAACTAACTTTTTACTATCAGCAACAGAAGCAGAAACAGCACCAGCTTTTGATAATTGTTGATATCTGTCGCTCTCTTTTTGTGCATTCTCAACTTCAGCCCGAATGCGGTTGATTGTCGCTGTTTGAGCCGCAACGTCTCCTTTTAATTGGGAATTTAATCTAGTAATTGCAGTTTTTTGAGCATTGATATCTCCAGTTTTTGCTCCAGCTTGTACCTGTGCAAGTTTGGTTCTGGCAATTAATAATTTATCAAATGCTTGTTGGATAGCTGCTTGAGAACGAGCATAGTTTTCTAGATAGGCTAATACTTGTCCTTTTTTAACATTATCTCCTTCCTTTACCAATAATTTTTCTACGCGAACACCATTGACAGAATTAGGAGCAGATAAATAAGTAATTTTATCTTGTGGTTGTAATCTTCCTAAAGCAGTTACGGCAACTTTAACAGGCGTGGGTTGAGATTTAATAACGGAACTAACAGCAGGAGTTTGAGTTTGAGAATTGGTCTTTAATTGATGGAAAATGTATAAAGATACTAAACCTGTAGAGAAAGTTAGAGAAGTTGCCAGAATTATTCTCCATTTTAATGGAGTCAGGTTGAATAGTTGGCGTTCTTTATTTACTGCCATATTTTTATTCCAATGGTATTATTTCGGAAAAATACTTGTCACTCAATTTTGGATTGACTCCAACCTAAAGTGTAGAAGCTCAAAAATTTTAGATTTGGGATTGACGATTGGGGACTTGTACCAAATTTTTTTAACCTAAAATCTAAAATTCCTGGTCATGTTTATAGACTTATTCTCTGTTGCTGTTAGATCAGAGATATGTCTAATTATTTATGTATGAATTGTTATCAGCATTTTAGCTGTTATAAATACCCAAATTAGCGGTTTTTTACTTACAATTATCTATGGCTAATGCCACGCTATGCTATCAATTTTATGTTGAGTTGCCATTTGATTAAGTAGCCTAAAATACGATAGCTTTAAGGAGAAATAAAAATCTGCACTGCCCAAGTTGTGATGATGCTAATAACTTAGGTAAATCAATAAACTTACCTGTGATTATCCCAAATAACTTGGATATTGTCAACTAAATTTAGCCGTTTTTATCAAGAAAATCTTTGACTAGATACTATATTTAATTACTCATGAATTAATTTAAAAA
>NZ_JADEWA010000197.1:0-9230 GCF_015207865.1 Dolichospermum sp. LEGE 00246 | reverse complement strand
GGGAAGTAGGGGGAGTGGGGGAGGAAGAAGAATGGTTTTCACCAATGACAAATGACCAATGACCAATGACAAATGACAAATGACAAATGACAAATGACCAATGACCAATGACAACTGACAACTGACAACTGACAACTGACAACTGACAACTGACAACTGACAAATGACAAATGACCAATGACCAATGACCAATGACCAATGACAACTGACAACTGACAACTGACCAATAACCAATCTAAAAAATATCGGCTGGGTCGGCAGAGTTTAATTTCCGAATAGCAATCATCCCGGAAATAAAACACATTAAAATAGTTAACATGATTACCATAATGGCGCGATTATAACTCATAAATATAGGCAAAAGTGTAGCATCTCTAGCAACATTATAAAGAACAAGAGCGCAGCCAAATCCAGGTAAGTAACCAACAACTGCTAATAAAAAAGCCTCTTGAAGAATCACAGTTAGTAAATAATTTTGAGTGTAACCTATAGCTTTGAGCGTAGCATATTCAGATAAATGATCATTGACTTCTGTATACAAAATCTGATAAACAATTACAGTTCCTACAATAAAACCCATAATTGTTCCCAAGGTAAAAATAAAGCCAATAGCCGTACTACTTGCCCAATAATTTCTCTCAAATTCAATAAATTCTTCCTTGGTTAAAACATTAATATCTGTAGGTAGATAACTTCGCAATTCTTGAGCTACCACTATGGGATCAGCCCCAGGTTTTAACTTAATAATACCAATATCAATTAATCCCCGTTGACGGTTATTAAAAATCCGCAAAAAGTTAACATCACTGGTAATTAAATTTCCATCTGCACCAAAAGATGCCCCTAATGTAAATAATCCACCCACCTGAATTTTTCTTCTGCGTACTTCTGCTGTGACAACTTTTCCGGCATTAAAACTATCAGCGATCGGACCATACTCTACCCTAGAAGAACGGTCATATAAAACCACATCAGGCAGTTTAAGTTTATTTAAATTTTCCTCAACTCCGGGTAAATCAAAAAGATTAACTTCTGGATTCATGCCAAAAATTAAGATACTGCGAGGACGACCTGTAACAGGATTTCTCCAGCTTGTATAGTCTAAATATATAGGATGTACTGATTGAACTGTGGGCAAATCTAACGCCTTATATAAACGCCGTTGGGAAAAGGTTTTCATAGCCAAAACAGCATTAGATTGACTGTTAATTAAAACCACGTCGCCAACTAGACTACTGTGCATTCTGACGTTACTGTAATAGAGTGCATCTCGGAAACCTAGCTGCATGAACATTAAAATATCAGCAAAGGCAATACCTGACAAAGCTACGGCTAGGCGAGTTTTTTCTCTTGTCAGTTGTAGCCAAGATAAAGGTATTTTTACTGCCATTTTCTAAATCTTTTGATCTGGATACTAATTAAGTAGTTGAACATGAATATTTGGCATAGAAATATGATGTTAATTCTCATTAATTTCTACGGTGACTTTAGCGTTAGTTAAACCAGAAACTTGCTTGGTAAATTCTGGAGATAGGGCAATTTTCACTTCTACAACTCTGGCATCAATGTCTGCGGCTGGATCATTATTTAAGACATCTTTTTTGCCAATTTTTCTACCAATTGATGTAATTCTGCCTTTTAATTGACCGTTAAATGCGCCGTTGTCACTAGAGATAGTAGCAGTTTGACCTAAACGGACTTTATTAATACTATCTTCAGGAACTTCTGCAACTACGAACATCTGATCTGTTTGTCCAATTTCCGCAATTCCATTTGCTCCCATGATTTCCCCAGATTTGGTATAAATTTTTAATATTTCACCAGAACTAGGAGCTTTAACATAGCTTTGCTGAAGTTCTACTTGAGCTTTTCTCATTAAGGCAATGGCATTAGTAACTTGTGCTTGAGCTACTTGGACACTGAGGGGACTAACTACTAATATTCTGCTCAATCTTTCTCTTTCTTCGTCTATTTGTCTTTGTAAAGTGGAGACAGTTTTGTTGCGGTTGGCTGTGGCTTCAATTAACTGCTGTTGTAAAGTGGCTAGGGTTTTAATTTGATTAGCTCTAGCTTCGGAAACTTGCTGTTGAATGGTATCTATTGCCCGTTTTAAACTAGCTTGACTTTCGATTAACTGCTGATTTGTAGTTAACGCACTTAATCGGCGGCGATCGCGTTCTTGCTGAGAAATAGCACCTTGTTTGTATAAAAATTCATAGCGCCCATAATCTACTTGAGCGTTTCTTTGTTCAGCTCTAATCCGCTCCATATTAGCTTTCAAGGAATTTCTTTGTCCCAGTAGTTCCGCTTCCAAACGATTAACTGTGGCTTGTTGGGCAACTTTCTCACCACTTAACTGGGCAGCAATTCGGCTAATTGTCGCTTGTTGAGCCTCTTTTTCCCCCGCTAATTGGGCTTGTAACCGAGAAATAATGAATCTTTGAGCTTGAGCATCTCTGGGTGGACCAGCACTAACTTGGGCTAAATTTGCACGGGATTCTTGCAATTTAGCTTTGGCTTCTTCTACTACTGCCATACTAGTGTCGCGGCTATCTAAAATTGCCACAACCTGTCCTTGCTGTACTCGTTGTCCTTCTCTGACTAAAAGTTGCTGGACTCGTGAACTCCCTGATAAACCCGCTGGAGCAGAAAGTTTAACTACTTCTCCTCTTGGTTCTAAGCGTCCTATGGCAGTAATACTATTAGGAACTGGGGCTACAGATACAGCAGAAGTCAGTTTTTTTAATTGTTCCATTCTCGCTGTAGCTAAGAACCCAGCAGCTATAGCTACTGGCAAAGCTACGGCAATACTCAACCAAATTTTCGGCTGCTCAAGTGCCTTTTCTGGGGATTTTGATTTTTCATTCACCCTTGACATGATATTTAACCTATTTATCTGAATTATGGTGATGAAACTAAAAAAGTAAATTAGCTGTAATTAAAATCCACAGCAAACTTTATGTAAGACTTACACCTTTTTGGGCTTTTGTTTTGGCAAGTTTATAATTATTGTTGGGTATGATTAACCTTGCATAAACTACACTCTGTGATTATTCAAGTGTATTATCTTGACATGAAAATTTCTGTCTCAAAGCAACCTGGGATACAATAATTGGTAGATTTAATAAATCATTAGTAGTTGAGATTTCACATCTTATTTTTTAGAAGATGTGGGAAACTTCAAAAGTTAAAGTTTACAAGAGAAAATAAAACTTTTGAGTAAATAGGTAAGAATTTTAACAATTAATAATTACTAATTATCAGCCGAAACCAGACAACTAGGAATTTTAGTGATTAACGTTATTTTTCCTCCCAGAAGTCTCAGTGGTGATAACTTCATCTAAATTCTACATTTATCAGTTGAGGGAAAACGTAACGCATTTTACAGATAAGGTAATAGCAATTGGGAGCATCTTAGGACATCATGGCGTAAATAGGTTATTTTTTCTCAAAAAGAACAATAAATGGGGATTGATGGGCGTACAAATGGGGATTGACGGGCGTACAAATGGGGATGACTGGGTGTACAAATGGGGATTGATGGGTGTACAAATGGGGATTGATGGGTGTACAAATGGGGATTGATGGGTGTACAAATGGGGATTGACGGGCGTACAAATGGGGATGACTGGGCGTACAAATGGGGATTGATGGGCGTACAAATGGGGATGACTGGGTGTACAAATGGGGATGACTGGGCGTACAAATGGGGATGACTGGGTGTACAAATGGAGATGACTGGGTGTATAAATGGGGATGACTGGGTGTACAAATGGGGATGACTGGGTGTATAAATGGGGATGACTGGGTGTATAGATGGGGATGACTGGGCGCAGGACCTGCGCCCCTACTTTCTGACTTTTTTGGGATAGGCTGGATTTTTTTTTGGCGGGACTCACTAAAATCTAGCTTTTTTCACTATCAGGGAGAAATCCGCACCCTAAATTGGGTGAGCATCGCGCTAGGATGTAATACATTAACGGCATAATCTCAGATCATCAGTTGCTATGGAAAATTCCCCCATCAAGTCAGTTCAGGCTTCTTACTACGGCGATAGTTCCTACCGGACACCGCCACCAGATTTAGCTTCTCTACTTTTAAAAGAACGAATTGTCTATCTGGGAATGCCTTTAGTTTCAGCAGATGAATACAAACGGCAAATGGGCGTTGATGTAACCAAGCTAATTATTGCTCAGTTGCTTTATCTGAAATTTGATAATCCAGACAAGCCAATCTTCTTTTACATCAATTCAACGGGTACATCTTGGTATACAGGAGATGCGATCGGCTACGAAACGGAAGCTTTTGCTATCTGTGATACTATTAACTATATCAAAACACCCGTACATACAATTTGCATTGGTCAGGCATTGGGAACAGCAGCACTGATTCTATCTGCCGGAACTAAGGGTCAGCGAGCTAGTTTACCTCATGCCACTATTGTCCTGAATCAACCTCGCAGTGGTACTAGAGGTCAAGCAACAGATATTCAAATTTACGCCAAGGAAGTCTTAGCCAACAAAACGGCTATCTTGGATATTTTCTCTCAAAATACTGGACAGTCTGCCGACAAGATTGCCAAGGACACTGAGCGGATGTTTTATTTGACTCCCCAACAAGCCAAGGAATACGGATTGATTGATCGCGTTCTCGAAAGCATGAAGGATCTGCCGAAACCTTTACCAATGATTGTTTAAGTTGGTTCTCATCATCTCTAATTTCTTCTAATTATCCCTATGGCTGTTGATTCATCACTAAAAGTTCCTTATAACATTCCTGGTGGTAACCAGTGGCAGTGGGTCAGTATTGATCAACGGATGGCGCAGGAGCGGATTCTCTTCTTGAATCGTCCACTGGATACGACTCTGGCTAACTCCCTGATGTCTGCCATGCTGTATCTGGAGTCGGACGATCAGAGTAAGCCAATCTACCTTTATATCAATTCTTTGGGTGATCCTGTGCTGGCTGGTATGGATGAAAGTTTGGGAATGATGTCAATTAGGGCTTGTTTGTCAGTTTATGACACAATCCAGTACATCAAGTCAGAAATTATTACTATCTGTTTGGGTCAAGCAGTGGGTATGGCAGCATTGATTCTATCATCTGGGGCGAAGGGAAAAAGATTCAGTCTACCTCATGCCAATATTGCTCTGACTCAGTCTAGTGTGGCTACTCAGGGTCAAGCAACAGATATTCAAGTGAATGCGGAAGAGGTGTTGCAGAAAGAAAAGATAATTTTTGATATTTTTTCCCAAAATACGGGACAGACAGCCGAAAAAATCTCGAAAGATAGTGAACGTATTTTCTATATGACTCCCCAGGAAGCGAAGGAATACGGAATAATTGATCGGGTGCTAGAAAGTACCAAGAATTTGCCAAGCTCTATTTGAGTTTGCTCTCTATTTTGGATTCTGGCTTCTCAACTTTGACGGAAATTCTCCAGTTCTATTCTCATAGTCTTCACTAAAATTGTCCTATGCCTATTGGTATTCCCAAAGTTCCTTATCGTCTCCCAGGTAGCACCTATGAACAATGGATCGATCTCGAAGATCGTCTATTTCGGGAGCGCATTATTTTTTTGACGGAGGAAGTAGATGATGGTATCGCTAATGCGATTGTCGCTTATTTGCTCTATTTAGATTCTGATGATCAAACTAAGCCAATTTATTTGTATATCAATTCTCCCGGTGGTTCGGTGACTGCGGGATTGGCGATTTACGACACTATGCAACACATTAAGTCTGAGGTGGTGACAATTTGTGTTGGTTTAGCTGCTTCTATGGGATCTTTTCTGTTGGCTGCGGGGACAAAGGGGAAGCGGATGGCTTTGCCTCACTCCCGAATTATGATTCATCAACCTTCAGGTGGAACTCGTGGTCAGGCAAGCGATATCGCCATTGAGGCTAGGGAGATTTTACGGCTTCGTCACCAGTTAAATCAAATTTATGTTGATAATACTGGTCAATCTTTAGAGAAAATCGAGAAGGACATGAATCGTGACTTTTTTATGTCTGCTCAAGAAGCTAAGGAATACGGTTTAATTGATCGTGTGATTGAAGAACGTATTTAAATAGGGGAAAATGATTCAAAATTCAAGCTGTAAGGTTCAAAAGTCTGAGTTTCTCGGTTTGAATTTTTAGTTTTGAATTTTGAATTGAAGTCAAACGAAGCAACATGGATGTTGAAGATTATTACCGGATATTAGGTTTAAGGTCGGGAGTTTCTTTTGCTGATGTTAAAGCGTCCTATCGCCGGTTGGTTCAGCAGTATCATCCTGATATCAACCCAGATGATCTCAAAGCAAAAGATAAGTTTATTGCGGTAACTGAGGCTTATAAGTTTCTCCAAACGGTTTTACCGCCGGAGGAAATTAACCCAAGGACTAGTGCGACAGAAGTGCAAACTCAACCAGCAGCACCGAAAACAATGGTTACACCTCGTCCACAAAATTTGCAGGAGATTGAACAGCGGTTAAAGTGGAAGACTTATGAGCAATTACAGCGGTTTTTACAGGAAAAACGGTTTCCCCAGGCGATCGCTCTAGCAGAGGCTTTAGTGGCGCGTTTACCGGGGGATGGGGAGGTGCGTCAATGGTTGGCGATCGCTTATCAAATCTGGGGAAGAGCTTTAATTACGCAAAAACAACTCCCAAAAGCCAGAATTTATCTGAAAAAAGCCTTAAAAACTGACCCGTACAATAAAACTTTATGGTCTGAAGTTCAGCAAGATTTTCAACGTTTGGAATTAAAGCTTTAGTAATTGGTAATTGGTAATGGGTAATGGGTGATTGGTAAGAGTTTATTATTGATTCATTCTTTATTTTTGAATTGTTTATTTCTCTGCGTGGATGTAATCTACAAAGTAGAATTTAGGAATGAGCGAAAATTTCAGCCAACTGTAAGCGCCTAAACCTAAAAGTGCCGTAATTACCAATGGCAAACCTAGCTGTAACCGCCAATAATCTGGTAATACAGCTACTCCAGATATAACAATTACAAAATATACTAAAAGTCCTATTTGCAACCTTTCTAGATTTTTAACTGCGGTGCGACAACTACTACAATGCTGGGTATGTTGTTTGTATCTATCCAACATTTCCCCATGATTATCATTAATAGATGTAGGTTCACTCACATTAATTCCTACTTCATGCCAAGGTAATTTACCTTGACAATATTTATCAAACCAATTACGAAATTCAATTACCAATTTATCAGCATTTGTTGGTAATTTATAAGCCGTTTTCCAGCTTTCATGTAATTGTTTCTTCTGTAATAAATACTCTTGCTGATTTAGTAGCATCATATCCCCATCTAATACTAGATTTCTTTCATGAATATGATTCCACCAACGAGGAATAAAGCGATGTAAAGTCTTAGCGAAATTGCGGGAAAATTGAGCAACTATTCTTGATTTACCAGGAGATACAGGAATAGCATACACCAGTAAACCTAATTTTTTGCCAGTATTACCAAGATTAATGGTATATTCTAATCTACAAGGTGGTTCAAATGTAATAGTTGTGGGTAAACCCCTTTCGATATTTACTTCAATTAAATTAATGGTTGATTTGACTATATTAAGAGGTATAGGTCTAGCTTTTTCTCTATTACCTTGAACTCCATGATGAGAAAAAGGAACATGACTAGGATCTGCTACATTTTCTATTAATGTTTGCCAATCGTATTCCAAATCTCGAACATAATTCGACCACACAAATCCTTTTTCTGCGTCTATTTGGGGTGATAAAGGTAAAGGTGTATTTTCAGCTATTGCTGCTGTTTTTTGATCTGTCCACACCCAAAGTAGTTCCTGTTGTTGACGAACTGGAAAGGAAACAACACAAAAATTTTCTTTATTTTTGGCAATAATTTCTGGGTTTTCTGCTTGGGGAACGCGCTGACAAATGCCATTTTCATTAAATTCCCAACCGTGATAACTACACATTAAGTTACCTGTTTTAGTTTCTATTCTACCTTCGCTTAATGGTGCGAGACGGTGGGGACATTGATCCAAAAATACCCGATAGGTTTCTGAGTTAGTAGGTTTCCAAATCACCAAGCGCATTCCCAGTAGAGTTAGGGATGTTGGTCGCTGGGGATTAATATCTTCGATTGGTATGAGAGGATACCAATGCTGAAAAAAGTTGAATTCAGATTGCATATTGCTTCTAAGAGATAAAACAAGTACACTACTGATAGTATATTGTCATAATAATTTTAATTTCTCGAACTATTCAAATTCACCATGGCCAATCCCTTTTTTCCAGGTAAACCAGTTCCTCCAGAACATTTTGTCGGACGCACATCAGAAATTAACTTTGCCTTTGACCAAATCTGTAACCGTAGTCATTTTGCCATTTGGGGTGGACTGGGAATAATGAGTAAAACCTCATTTTACAATAATCCCCAACAATTAAATTATCAGGTTGTATAAAAAATTATATGTCCCAATCTATCGCTGTCACCGTTAAGTTATTTGCTGTTTATCAAGAAGCTTTTGATGTGTCTGAACTAGTCTTAGATTTTCCTGATGGTACACCAGTTCAAGCTGTGTGCGATCGCCTAATTGCTGAACACCCAAAATTAAGCAAATGGCGAGAAATAACCCGTTTCGGCGTGAATTTACAATTTGTTGAACCAGATACTATTCTCCAAAATGGTGATGAGGTGGTTTTAATTCCTCCAGTGAATGGTGGTTAATGAGGATATATGCAAATACATTCACAAGAAATTAAAGATGATTAAATTAATTTTTACAACAATTTTCATAATTTTGCTGACAGCTTGTACTAGTATTGCCTTATTACCGACACCGGAATTAGTGCAAAAAGCGATCGCCCTGCAACTAGAACAAACCCAACAGCAACTTAACCAACAGCTAGATTTAAACTTCCAAAAATTTAATATTCAGCGCATATCTATTATTCAACAACAACCCCTCACCATTGAAAACTTACCAGCTTATCGGGTACAGGGAAATTACGACTTTACCGTGAAACTACCAAAACGCAGTTTTAAACAACTTGAAAAACCCTTTGAAGTTTATCTACAAATTCAAAAAGAAGGTAAAAGTTGGCGGTTATTAATACCAGAAAAAACCCATCAAGATCCTCAATCCAAATGGCAGAGTTACTTAATTCTTTAATGGGATGTTTGACACTCCCCAGTCTAAGAGGGTGTTTGAAAAGTCATGATTGCCGTATTAAATGTTTTACCCCTCCCTAACCC
>NZ_JADEWA010000196.1:0-9268 GCF_015207865.1 Dolichospermum sp. LEGE 00246 | reverse complement strand
ACAAGGTGGGGGAGGGAAGAACAGAAGTTTTTTCCGATCATTACCCGTCAAAATAAATTTGACAGACTACTAGAGGATATATTCTCCATAAGTAATTGGACAAAAACATTTACAGTCATTGCGAGCGAAGGGAAGCAATCGCAACCCTGGCGATTGCTTCATTTCACTTCGTTCCATTGGCAATGACATTGTGTAATTAATTCTGTCTCACTACTTACTTTGTGTTAGTCGTCAATTACCTATTTTAAAGTTCCCAAAACAGGTGTTAACTCAGTCGCTGGAATCTGCGGATTTAAGAATCCACTCGCATAAATATGAGGATTGGTTTGGGAAATAATCGTATAAGATTGGCGAACATGAGCATTGACAGCTACAGTTTTTGCATCATACATTTGCATAGCCACCTTGGGGTAGAAACCAATACCAATAATCAACACCAGAAAACAGGCAGCAATAAACACTTCACGGGGTCTGGCATCACTATATACAGTTTCCGTTGGTAAAAGGCAATCTGTACCAAAACAAGCCGTTCCTTCATCTTCCTGATTTTCTAAATCAGCATTGTTAATATCGCAAATCAGGGCTGCACTAGAACCATAAAATACTTCACGCAGCATAGAAAGTAGATAAATAGGTGTGAGGATAACTCCCACAGCCGCTAGGAAAACTGTGACGGTGCAGAATGTAGAGGTGTAAACATCACTAGTTGCTATTCCCACGAAAACCGAAAGTTCACCAACAAAGCCACTCATTCCCGGTAAAGCCAAAGATGCCATAGCCCCCATTGTAAACAGGGCAAACACTTTTGGCATGGCTTGACCAATACCGCCCATTTCTGCCATCATCATCGTGTGGGAGCGATCGTAAGTTACACCAGCCAAGAAGAATAACACGGAAGCAATTAAACCATGTGATATCATCTGCAACATTGCACCGTTGATACCCAAATCGGTGAAAGAAGCAATTCCTATTAATACAAAACCCATATGGGAAATTGACGAATAAGCCAAACGCCGTTTCATATTCCTTTGGGCGAAGGAATTTAAAGCACCATAGATAATGTTGACAACACCGAGAATAGCCAGAACGGGCGCAAAGTAAACGTGAGCATCGGCAAGTAAGTCAAGATTCAGGCGAATTAGTCCATATCCGCCCATTTTCAACAGCACACCCGCCAAAATCATGGATACTGGAGAAGATGCTTCACCGTGAGCATCCGGTAGCCAAGTATGCAAGGGGAAAATCGCCAATTTTACACCAAAGGCAATTAACAAACCCGCATATAGTAGGAGTTGCAGGGTGAGGGGATATTCTTTCTGTGCGAGTTCTGCAATATCAAAAGTGACATTTCCGCCGCCATATAGCCCCATTGCTAGGGCTGCTACCAAGATAAATATAGAAGCTGCTGCGGTATAAAGTAAAAATTTTGTAGCTGCGTAGCGTCGTCGTTGTCCACCCCAAATACAAACTAGTAAATATACGGGGATTAGTTCGACTTCCCACATAATGAAAAATAACAGCAAGTCTTGGGCGACAAATACCCCAACCTGTGCAGAATACAACACAAGCATGAGAAAATAGAAAAGCTTTGGTCTGCGGTCAACTTGCCAAGCTGAGAACATCGCCAGTGTGGTAACAAAGCCCGCTAAAAGTACCAACGGGGCGGAAATACCATCCACAGAAACAGCCCAGTTTAAGCCCAATTGGGGCATCCAGACATAATTTTCTACCAGTTGAAAATTCGCATTACTGGCATCGTAATGTTGCCAAAAGGCACAACACATTAAAATAAAGTCGGCAATACCTACGCCCAGTGCATACCATCTGACGAGTTTGCCATCTTTATCTGGCAATACAGGGATGAGAAAAGATGCCAGGAGGGGAAATAGGACAATTGCGGTAAGCCAAGGAAATTGAGCCGCTATCATGTCAATAGGAAAAAATACTTATTGGTTAATGATGTTATTGTACTAAACTTTTTAACAATTTCTTTATAAGTTTTTACCTCAGTTTAGCATAAGAGAATATATACCTAAATAAATCTTATGCTTAGGATTGAGTAGATTGAAACGTTTTCCTTTGTCTCCCCGATGATTTAAAATAAGGTATTAGACGTACTGTTAAATCAATGACTGAAATTCAATTGGCTAAAACAGGTCTTGATAATCGAGATCAGTACCTCTGGTTAGAGGAGACAATCCTAAAACTCAAGGCGCGAGATTTTCACGGTTTGGATGTGGAACATTTAATTGATGAGATGGAAATCTTGGCGAGTAGGGACAGGGCTGAGGTTGAAAGCCGCCTAATTGTGCTATGGGTGCATTTATTAAAACGGATTTATGTTAATAGTGAATATGATAATCGTGGATGGGAAGTGACAATTCGAGAACAACGTCGTCAGTTAAGAATTCTTCTCAAACAATCCCCTAGTCTGAAGCGATATTTTACAGCAGTATTAGATCAAGCTTGGGAAGAGGCGCTGATGGAAGTTATGGAAGATTATCCTAGTTTTCAGTTTCCTGATGTGTGGGAGTTTAGTCTGAATGTTGATGCGCTTTTGAGTGAGAAGTTTTGGGATTTTGTTGGGTAGAAAAGTGATTTTTTTGCACGCAGAGGCGCAGAGTCGCAGAGAGTTTTAAACTTTCCCTTCTTTCTACCCAACCTACTTTTTTAGAAGTTACTAAAGTTAGTAATTGCTTCTGTGATCTTATTCACAACTTCATCTACAGTTATGACTCCCAATTCCCCAGAAGCACGGGTGCGGATACTCAAGCTGTTGGCTTCTACTTCCTTCGCACCAACCACCGCCATGACAGGTATTTTATCCTTTTCGGCGTTACGAATCAACTTACCCAGGCGATCGCCACTCAAATCCACTTCCGCCCGAATCCCTAACGCAACCATCTTTGCTGCCACTTCTTTGGTAAAATCTAACTGAAGATCACCTACAGGTAATAACCTGATTTGCACAGGTGCTAACCACAAGGGAAAATCACCCGCGTACTCTTCAATCAAAATCCCAATTAATCGTTCTAAAGAACCAAATGGTGCGCGGTGAATCATTACCGGACGTTTGCGCGAACCATCTTCAGCCACATATTCTAAATCAAACCGTTCAGGTAAATTATAATCTACCTGCACCGTTCCCAATTGCCATTCTCGTTCCAAAGCATCACTGAAGATAAAATCTAGCTTGGGTCCATAGAAAGCCGCTTCCCCAATGCCTTCAAAATGCTCCATTCCCAATTGTTGCACAGCGCGACGAATCGCCCCTTCCGCTTTATCCCAAACTTCATCCCCACCAATATATTTATCACTGGCTGGGTCACGGAAACTCAATCTGGCTTTAAAATTCTTCAATTGCAGACTTTTGAAAACGCTCAAAATCAAATCTACAACATTCAGAAATTCGCTGTCTAACTGTTCAGGAGTTACAAACAAATGAGAATCATCAACCGTAAAACCGCGCACCCTGGTTAAACCCCCCAATTCTCCCGACTGTTCATAACGGTAAACCGTGCCAAATTCCGCCAACCGCATCGGTAATTCCCGATAAGAGCGTAATTCACTCTTGTATATTTGGATATGAAAAGGACAATTCATCGGTTTCATGACAAAACCCTGTTCTATGGCTCTTGCTTCCTCATCTTCAGCCATCAAAGGAAACATATCTTCCTTATATTTCTGCCAATGTCCCGATGTCTTAAATAAATCAACCCTAGCAATGTGGGGAGTCACCACAGATAAATAGCCCCGTTTTAACTGCTCTTTTTTGAGAAAGTCCTCTAAAATCGTTCTTAACAAAGTTCCTTTCGGAGTCCACAAAGGTAAACCAGGTCCGACTAAATCGGAAAAGATAAATAATCCCAGTTCTTTACCCAGTTTACGATGATCACGGCGTAAAGCTTCTTCCTTGCGGCGTTTGTACTCAGCTAATTGTTCGGGAGTTTCCCAAGCCGTAGCATAAATGCGCTGTAACTGGGCTTTGTTTTCATCTCCCCGCCAATAAGCACCAGCAACGCTTTCTAATTCTATAGCTTTGGGATTTATTTCGCTGGTATTTTCCAAATGGGGACCAGCACACAAATCCCACCATTGATCTCCCAAATGGTAAATCGTGATGGGTTCTTGTTTAATATCAGCCAGAATTTCTAGCTTATAAGGCTCTTTAATAGCTTCAATGCGGTGTTGTGCCTCTTCGCGGCTGACTTCTTCCCGAATTAATGGCAATTTGCGATTAATAATCTTCACCATTTCTTTTTGAATGGTTTTCAAATCCTTATCGCTAAAGGGTTCTGGACTATCAAAATCATAATAGAACCCGTTTTCAATCCAAGGACCAATTGTGACTTGCGCCTTGGGAAACAGCTTTTGTACTGCCATTGCCATGATATGGGAAGCTGTATGGCGAATCTTTTTTAAAGTTTCTGATTCGCTGGTACGGGGTAAATAGATTTTTTCGACTGCTTGGGTTTCTTGATTTGGCGACATTGGCTGTTAAACTTTTGGCGAAGTGTTAAAAATAAACTTGACAAAAAATATCTTTACAAAATAAATAATAGTCCACTGGCTATGGTTTCTCCTAATTTAGCTCAATCACAGACTTCTGGTGACATACTCCACATACTCCCTTGCGCCTTGGGGTACGCTTACGCTTCACAGACAACTTATTCAGCAAACCCTATATATAGCAGGGAACACAGTTGAAAGTCTTTTGGTTTACGGTTTTTTAGGTAAATGTTGGATCTTATTTCCACTGCATACCGCTATAGCAGTTTTAATTCTTTCTTCTTTCTGACTCCTGAATGATTTATTCCTTTAGAGGTATCCAGGCTTACTCCCAAGGAGCTTTACAAATTTATTGCCAAATTTATATAATTGTGCTTCAGATACGAAGTTACAGATTTACAAGGTTTTTGATGTGAGAAGTTGTCAGTAACCCAGCCCTAAAGGGACTTGGCTTGCAAGAGTAATCAAGCAAGCCGTACTGACCAGACCACCCTGAGTTTACTCTCATGGTAGCCGTTATTTGAGTCACGACACCCCGGAATGCGTTGCTAGTTCCCTGCTCTGTCGCTTGTGATTAAACAGTTCTAAGGTCACTGGAACAGTGTTGCAAGCTCAACAAGCTCTTATAACAGGTCGTTCGCGCAGCGTGCCGGAGGCATCTAGCTAACATTACCCCAGAAATGGGAGTTGGTTTCCAGATTCCAATCAAAAATCTGGTTTCAATTTTAATATCCACAGCGGTTAAAACCGCTCGTGTCGTTTCCCTCTCAGGTCTAAAGACGCTGAGTTTCCCACTTACCGGGTGTTCTTATGACAACTAGCGATATTATAACCAAGGTGGACTATCTCCGCATCAGTTTAATTGATCGCTGCAATTTTCGTTGTCAATACTGTATGCCATCAGGTGCAGAACTTGATTATATTGTCAAGGAACAATTGTTAACTGATGAAGAACTGCTTACCCTCATTCAAGAAGTATTTATCCCTGTCGGTTTTACCCGCTTTCGCTTAACTGGTGGTGAACCTTTACTCCGTCCCCACTTAGTTGATTTAGTTGAAAAAATTGCTCATCTTCCCCAAACCGAAGATTTAGCAATGACTACAAATGGGTTTTTACTCGCTCCTATTGCTCAAAGCCTCTATGATGCAGGTTTAACAAGAATTAATATTAGTTTAGACTCTTTAGATCCACATATATTTGAAGAAATTAGCGGTAATCATGGGCGTGGACGTTGGCAACAAGTATGGCAAGGTATCCAAACTGCGTATAATGTAGGATTTGACCCATTAAAACTAAATGTGGTAGTAATTCCTGGTGTTAATGACCATGAAATTTTAGATTTAGCTGCTTTAACTATTGATAAACAATGGCACGTCCGATTTATTGAGTTTATGCCTATTGGGAATGAAGACTTGTTTGGCGATCGCGGTTGGGTATCTTCAGCCGATTTGCGTCAATCAATCCGTGAGCGTTGGGGCTTGACAGAATCCCAAATTCGTGGTAATGGACCGGCTGATGTATTTCAGATTCCTGGAGCTAAAGGTACAATAGGATTTATTAGCCAAATGTCAGAATGTTTTTGCGATCGCTGTAATCGGATGCGTTTAAGTGCCGATGGTTGGCTACGTCCCTGCTTATTAAACGAAACAGGTCAAATTGACTTAAAAACTGCTTTACGTGCTGGCATTAGCACCACCGACTTACAATCACAAGTCAGACAAATTTTAAATATCAAATCAGAAATCAACTTTAAGCAACGCGACTCTGGTACTGTCGGCACGTACACCCGTACCATGTCGCAAATTGGCGGTTAGTCAATTAAGCAAATTTTAGATTTTAGATTTTGGATTGTAGATTCAAGGAAAAACAATTCCAATCCAAAATCATAAATCCAAAATCCAAAATTGTCTTACGCTTGACGTGAGTAGTATTCCACCACGAGTAGTTCATTAACTTGTAGTGCTACCCATTCCCGTTCAATTACACTATTGACCTTACCAGATAACTTGGTTTTATCAAACTCTAGATGACTAGGCAGGTTAGCTAAACCGGGATATTGCAAGTTAGCTTCCACCAACTTCTTAGAAGCTTCTCTGTTTCTCACAGCGACTTCTTCACCAGGACGGCATTGATAGCTGGCAATATTTACTGGTTTGCCATTAACAGTTACATGACCGTGATTTACCAATTGACGGGCGGCGGGGATTGTCGGAGCCATACCCATGCGGAAAACCGTATTGTCCAGGCGCATTTCTAACAATTGCAGCAACACCTGTCCTGTAGAACCAGCTACTCGTCTAGCTTTACGGACATAACGCAGCATTTGTTTTTCAGTTAAACCGTAGTTCATGCGGAGTTTTTGCTTTTCCTCTAAACGGATAGCATACTCAGAGCGCTTTTTACGGTTTTGACCATGTTGTCCAGGGGGATAAGCACGTCTAGCACTCTTGCGAGTTAAGCCTGGTAATTCGCCTAAACGACGGACAATTCTGAGGCGGGGTCCTCTATATCGGGACATGAGTTTCCTTAATTTAATCCTTCTAAAATTTTATTCAGACCTACCATTATGGCATAGTTCCCAAAAGCATAGACATTTTATAGCTAAATTGTCTTTTATTTACCGCTAATATTCACAAGAAATCAATCCCTTGAATTCACCACTTTTCGGTGGATTTTTGGGGAAAAGCACCGACATTCTTTGATGGTAGAAAATTGGGACTAGATTCTACGGTAGCATAACCTTGGTGGAATCGAAACCGGTTATGTTAACAAGCGAAAAAAATGAGTAACTTTGGGAACAAAAAAAACAATTATTCCTTCAGAGGATTTACAGCATCATTTATAACTATAGGTGGATTACTAATCGGTAGTTTACCTACTCTGGCTGTTACCGATTCCTACGAGAATGACTATCGAGTTTGTGCTGCCCAACTTTTGAGTGTGGGAGTTACAGCTACATCAGCATCTCAAAGTTGTGCTTCGGCAATTCGCCCACGAGAGTTATCCTCATGTGTAGCAAAAATTCATAAGCTTACACAAATCACACCTGTGGATGCCCTTTCTTCCTGTCGTCAGAGTCGCAGTCCACAGGATTTAGCAACCTGTGTAGTTAGCATTAGTAAAAGTTATCAGGGTTCAGAAAATCTAGCTACCTTAACATCCTGTGGTCGCAGTTTGTTACCAGTAACCTTTGCTGAGTGTGTAGTTGGTTTACGTCGGGAAATTGATTTGAGTCCTGTTCAAGCATTAAATACTTGTATTAGTGCCAGTGAAGGATCTAGTGGTTTTGGTGCCGTGTCTACAAAGCCATTGGGTTTTAACCCCAAGCCGGAGACTTTCGCCTTGACCCTCAACTCCCATGAGTAAATAGATTTACAACGTAGGGCTGGTAAATATGCCACCCTACGCAACATAAAAATTTTGTTTTCTATTCATCTTTATTACCAACAACCATCTGTAAGATCATCGGAACTCCGCCTTCTTTGTGATATTTATCACCCCAAGACCGAATAATTTCATCTAGTTCCTCCATTGCTGGCTCAATCCAATCAGGTGGAATATCCAATTCTTCCACAGCCCGCATTGTGTTTGGTTTGCGCTCTGCCCAATATTTCATCATGCGGAAATACCGAGCCGTGTCCTCGACCATTGTATATGTACGTTCTTGGTCATCGGCTGGAGCATAGAACGGACGGGTGAGAGCATAAAAGGGCATTCCCCAGGGACAATCAATGCGTGTTACCGTTCCTGAATACAGTAAACGACGCTTAATATGTTCGGCTAATGCTTCACTCAAGGGCATCTGATGGCTAGGGGGTAGGTCTTCCTGCGATCGCTTATGAAGAAAGTCAATTAACTCCATAAATTCAAAAGAGGAGACTAACTTCGCATCAGGAAGATTGTCTGGGAGCTTTTGCTCAATTTGTTTTTTTTCTTCACTGGTCAAACTCGTACCGGGGACGCGGGATCTTCCTGGTATCCAAGGATACTTTTCCATCCAAACATAGGGAAGTTGGATCAGATAGCGCGGTTCTTGAGAACCCAGCATTTTTAGCAGTTTGCCCTCGGTTAAAGCAAGTCTTACTTCTTCAACAATGATTTTTACTCGTTTCGGCTCAAGGTGGTGCAAATGACCAGTCATTCGCAGATTTTGACCTTGCTCTAGATAAGTCATGTAAATTGCACACTTGGCTGCTGTTGCGGCTGCATCTAAAAATGCTCCATGCCTATGGCCACTTGTACGCATGGCACTAAATGCCAGATAAAGCATGATCTGATCCATCGCACTAGGTCCAAGACGCTTGATCAGATCGATGTCGTTGGTCATATTCTACAGACGGATAAATGGCTTGTTTACAAGTGTGATATTGAAATCAGACTAAGAATTATACACCCAGTTGGACACAAATATTTTAAATCTAAACCTAAAAATTACTGTTTGACTCGGGAATTTTTAGGCGGTAAATACTGAGGGTGTAAATTGATAGTTTCTCACATCGGACTAACTAGCCCCTTCCCCTGGTAAACTCAAAGACTTTAGATACTCAGGGTGTTGGGATGCAGGGGTATAGGGTAAGACGGAGGAACGTTAGATTGATTTACATTTTGTATCTAACAACTTATCATAACTGCCTATTTCTGAAATATCCATATATTTTTACAAGAATTTTTTTAACAGGAGTCAGGAGTCAGGAGTCAGGAGTTAGGAGTCAGGAGTCAGAGAAAAAAGAAAATTCTCCACCCCCCTCCCAACTCCCC
>NZ_JADEWA010000195.1:0-9291 GCF_015207865.1 Dolichospermum sp. LEGE 00246 | reverse complement strand
GTGGGGGGAGTGGGGGGAGTGGGGGAGAAATTTCTTTCTTCTTTCTTCCTTCTTCTTTCTTCTTCCTTCTTCCTTCTTCCTTCTTCCTTCTTCCTTCTTCCTCCTGAATGGGCGCAGGACCTGCGCCCCTACTGCTTGATTCCTCAAAATTTTCTTTCAAATTCAATTACAGCCCGACTATCATCAGTTAAATTAGTGGAAGAACGGACACGGAATTGATTATTTATGCGGTAATTAACCCCCCATTGTAAGGGATCATTTGCCGTGAGGATTTTAATGGTAGAAAGAGAGAATTTTGCAGAAATATCAATTCCTGCTTCCAAAGCTAATTCTAAAGATGAGTTATTTCTCCCTGCTTCTGGTCTTTCAGATAGAATAGTGGGAAATATTCGCAATTCACTTAAACCAAAAGCATTACCAATTTCATTAAATGCACCTTGGAAATTACTGAACACAGCCGAACCGGCAATATTAATTAAACCCAGGGTACTATCACCACGTCCTTGATTGTCAACAAATCCGCCTCCTAGCAAGGTGACAATTTGTGTTTCTGAACGGGAAGGATTACTTTGTAATTGCAAATTATCATTAATTTGACTAGCTAACCCATTAATACTAGCTTCTACTCGCACCGTTTCTAACCCTGCTAAACCTAGAGAACCTTGTCTACTTAAATCACTATTTTGAGTTATGTCTAAAACCTTCGCAAATAGGCGAATATTCAAATCAGGGTCACGGGGTTGACGAGGACTAAAAGTAGCAGTTTGTGGATAACCTTTTGCTAAATTTAACTGGGTAGTGAATAAGTTTACTGTACCTTTGGTTAACTTAATAGATCCATCTGGTATGGGTTCAGCTAAAGAACCATTCACAGTTAAATCTCCAGAGGCTTGGAACTTAAACACTGGTGGTTTAGAAATTTGGATATTTTTCCCTAATCTTAATTTTAAATCATTTAACTTAGTAATTTTACCCGCTGTATCTAGTTTATTAAGGTCATTAATTTTTGCAGATGATGAATTTTCATCTTTAGATTCTGCTAACAATACTTGACCATTGAATAATTCTATATTACCACCAATTATTGGTTGGAGAAGAGAACCAGTAATTGTTAAATCACCATTAGCACCTCCTTGATATAAATCTTTGAGATTTAAAGATAATTGTCTTAAATTAACCATCAAGGGAATATCTATTTGCACATTTTTACTATTAGCAATTGGCAATTCTCCCACAGCTTCCACTTTACCATTGCTAAATTTACCTTCAAGATTTTTGATAAACACACGAGTTAAATCAAAAATTGCTTTACCATTCACATTAGTTAACTTTCCTGGTAAGGCTTGGGCGCTAAAGGTAGCATTATCAAGAGAAGCAGTTCCTTTCACGAAAGGTTGTTTTCTAGTTCCTCGAACTTTTAAGTCTAATTCTCCTTGTCCATTTTCAAAAGCTATCTCATTAGTAAAGAGATTTAAAAGTGTCAAACCTTCATTTTTGATATTGACATTTAAAGTAACTTTGTCACTGTCCGATTTTTCAGAAGCAAAGGGTAAAGTATAGGGAATACTCCCATCAATATTTGCAGGTTCAGACCCCACTCCTAGTAACTGACTACCAAAGTTTAACCGTCCATTAGCATAACTGAAACTAGCATTAGCTGATTCCACTGGTTTTTTATCAATTGTTCCTTCTGTAATGTTTAATTCTCCTGTAGCTTGAGGATTGGCAATATTACCTGCTATGGCTGCGTTAAGTTTTAGCTTACCTGTAATTCCCAGCGGCAGTTTCACTAGATTATTAAATCGCTGAATGGGAAAGTTTTCAACTGTTAATTTACCTGATTGGGTTTTACCACTAATGTAACCTGTAAAGGCAATTAACTTGTTTTCCGATTGAATTCGTAAAGGTTGTAACCGCAAAGTTCCTTCTGTAAAACCACCTTCAGCTATGATTTTTTCTGCCCGATAAAAGCGACTTGGTTCTGTTGGTTTCCCCCAGGTAAAATTTTGTCCTTGGAAGTTAAATTTTATTCTTGGTTCATCCGTTGTGGCAGTATTAATGGAAATGTCACCATTCAAAATTCCCTTTAAGTCTCTTAAATCTGGGATAGGTTGAGTATCTAATCGTTTTTGTTTTTGGGTATTTAGTAGGGCATTAATTTCTGATAATCGTTGTATTTGGTTAAATAGAGACTCTAATGGTAAGCCTTGAGATTGGGTGGTTAAATCCACAGCCGTGCCGTAGATAGGTGGGTTTAAACCCCGCTGGAAGTCTTGAATATCAAAGATTTGTGCTGCGGTGAGAATGTCTTGAATATTACCTTTGTCAATGTTGATATTTGCTCGCAGTTGCGGTTTTTTTGCCCAGGGTTTGATGTTGGCAGTAAAGGTATATCTACTTTCACCTTTGCGAAGTTCGCTGTTATTGAGGATGAAGGTATTATTATCGTATCGCAGTTGAGTTGCAAAGCGATCGCCTTTAATTCTCCCCAGTTCCGGTTCTTCAATGGCTATATTTCCCGTTGTAGCCCATGTCTGCGAATTAATTTGCAAATTCCCTGTTAATAATCCTCTCACCCCTCCTGGACTTAAAGGAGTATTTGCTGGTAAAGCTATATTCAAAGCTTTTAAAGGAAAATTAGTCACATTTATATCCCAATCAGATCCTGTTGCTGCACCTGATAACAATGCTTGTTGCCACTGAACTAAAATGGATTTCGGGCGATTATTACCATCTAAATTAACTGCTATGCGGTCTTTCACACCAGCAATATCTAAACTCAACCCCTGTCCTGACACAGAATTTAAATTACCAGTCAATAATGGCTCAAAAGCCAATTCCTGAACTTTTAAATTCCGTAACCCTAACTTAGCTGTAATATTTGGAGCGGTAGGTTTTCCCGTCACCTGTCCGCTAAAATCCAATCTGCTAGCAATATCAGCAAGATTAGGTAATTGCACTGGCAATCCTTCCAGACTATAGTTTCTTGCCTGGATATTCAAATTAACATCAGTAATTTCTGGAATACCCGATTTCTTAGCATTAGCTAATAAATAACCTTTTATAGCGAGCGCCGTTGAACTATTAGCTTGAAAATTGGCACTATTATAACCATCAATAGTTAGCTTTTCTCCATTCCAACCAATATCAGCTTGAATAGGTGCATCCATACCTGATAAACCTTGACTCAACCGCACCTGACCAACAGCAGCCATATCTGCTAATGTGGGAGCAGCTAGAGTTCCCGATACTTGCAACTTTCCTGCCAACTGTCCTTTTAACTGCTGATTAAAAGGCTTTAATTGCAAACCTGAAGTAGCTAACAAGGCTTGATAATGGCCATTATTCAGTTGAATCTCGGAAGCTTTAACTATACCACTAGGTAATGTTAAATAGCCTTTCCCTTCTCCTTGAATAGTTTCTGGCTGGAATGATTCCACCGAACCCGCTACTTGCAATTGACCAGTGATCATTCCTTGCATTTCTGGGCGCGAGACCTGCGCCCCTACGAGTTTTGTTAAAGGTATATTATCAGCTTGAATTTTTGCCTGATAGCGACCTTCTGCTACTTGAATATTCGCAGCTTTAATTGTCCTTCCACCAATATATAGAAAGGCTTCACCGATTCCAGAAAAGGTTTTTAGACTGAAATTTTCTCTGTTACTGGTAATCATAAAATTACCTGATAGGGGATTATTTAAAATTGGGTTAGCTTGTTTAACAATTGTTGCTAACCGTAAGTCTTTTCCTTGTAATAAAGCGGTAAAATTTTGGTTATTTAATTGGATTTGGGAAATATTGACTGTGCCACCTGCAATGCTGACATTGGCATTTTCAGGAATAATTGTTTCTATTTGAAATGGCGAGGAATTTCCTGATAAACGCAATCTACCGTTAAATTCTGCCCCAGCCAGAGAAATATTTTCCTGCTGTTTTTGGTCAACAAAAGATGTTAATTTGATTCTGCTAGACTGAGTTAAAGCTTGCCAACGCTTGCTATCATAACTATAATTACCACTACCAGTAACTATACCGCCGCCAACCTTGGCAACTATATCACTAAAGGAAACTGTGCGATCGCTATGAATAATACTTGTCCCCGTTGCTGGGTATTTGGCTTGAGGAGCTTGCCATTTAACTACAGTTTGGGTATTAGTAGCCACACCCTTCAATTCCGCGGTGGCTGTCATCAGGCCAATGGGGAATCCAGTTTTGATATCATATACTTGAGCGATCGCATCCCCAGGCACATTTTCTGCTCGTAATTGCAAATTCAGTGCCGATACTTTACCAAGTTTAATTATCCCCCCACCCTTAACCTCGCCGCCATAAGTAGTTTTACCTTGAATATCTGTAATTTTTAAAAGAGATTGACTACTAATAAGCTCAAATTTACTGCTAACTTTCCCAAAATCAACTTTATCAATTTGGGCAATTTTTAACGTCCTCACATTACCAGACAATACAGGTTGGGAAACTCTCCCCACTATCTGTAAATCGGCTTGAGCTATACCACTCACTGGAAATGGTAACTTTACATTTAGCGTTGTTTGGGCATTAGCCAAACTTACCGCATTTACACGCCCTTTTAAATTAAACCCTGCTTGCTGATCAATAGTACCCGATGCTGTTAACGGAATCTTTCCATAACTTGTAACTATATGATCTAATTTAATTAACAGTCCATCAAAACTGAGATTTCCCTGACTATTATTGAGCAATTGGGGCAGATTGGGAATTTGCACCGTCACCCCTTCTAGAGCCGCATTGCCATAAAGTAAGGTTTTCTGCTTTGGTATCACCTTAATTCGCAAATCACCATTAACCTTACCAGTTTGTAAAATCAGTGGTAAAGTTACAATCCGGGTAATATCTGCGGCAAGAAGATTTTGAGCTTTGAGTCGAAAATCCCCAACTAAAGTTTTCTCAGGAATTAAATCGCCAACAATGGCAATATCACCCCCACTGACAGCCTTACCAGCCAAGTCCAATTTAATTAGGCGATTTTTATTTAAGAAGAGTTGAGCCGTGCCATTAACCCCAGAAAATCCCACAGGGACTGGTAAAGAAATTTTTGCCCCTTCACTAACTTTCGGTACTAATACCAAATTTGCATCCCGAAACCGCAATTTATCTAAATCGGTTTTAATCAGTCCTGCCTCAGCAGGTGGAGCGATAGTAGTTGTTAACCAGCTTCCCTGTCTATCCTGCTCAACATAAACATCTGGATTAATTAAAGTTACATCTAATCGAAGATTGCGGTTAATAACTAACTTCCAAATATCAAATCCTACATCTACTGCTTTGACATTTACCCGATCTGGATCTGTTGGTGTAGCGGGAATCTCCGAAGCGGCAAACTGAACACCAGTCAGGGAAAAGGATTTAACTGCTCCCAATTTTACTGGACGATTGAGAGTATTAGTAAGACCTTGGGTTGCTAATGGTACTAAATCATGATCAACAAAACCCTTTAATCGCCAAACACCACCAATAATTCCTAATAATAACAAAGCACCTATACCTAAGCCAGTACGACCAATTATCGTCCACCACAGATGATTAGTCCCAGAATTACCGGGGCGAGAATTTTGACTAGGAGAGTTAGACATAGGTTTGCACGCTTTGATTACCAGATATCTTGGCAAAACACTAATTACTGAAACCGGACAATCTTTAATGTTATCTACAGCACTAAAAATATGAATAAATATTTACATAATTTTATGTTTAACTCTTAGAGTATAACGGGATAAGTGCGAAAATGAAAACTTAGGTTTTGGTAAAATTGGTAAATTATGCCTTTTGGTCTATGCCTAACTTCCAGTAATCTCACAAAAATTATTGGAGATTCTTATGAATATACAGTATTGAACTTTAAGATAAATTAGAGAACTGAATCAAAGGATAGACAATGCGTGTTTTTGTACTAATGTTCAATGCTGGCACTGATAATGAGGGGATTCACAGCATTCGGATTAGCAATGCTCAAGGGATAGAAGGGAATAAAATCCTCATGTTTGAGTCAGAGGATGATGCCACCCGCTTTGCTTTAATGTTAGAAGCACAGGATTTTGCTGTCCCGACAGTGGAAATGATGAATGCTGATGATGTTAAGGAATTTTGCGAAAGCACTGGCTATCTCTGGGAAATTGTGGCGGAAAATAATGAATTAGTATTGCCACCAGAAACGAATGTCAAACAAACTGATTGGCAACCTGAACCAGAAATAGAGGATACTGATGAAGACTTTTTATCTTACAGTCCACCTGCGCCAGAAATTGCTAATTCTGATTTAGACAGTATTCGACGCAAACTGGAAGGTTTATTATAATTAGTTATTAGTCATTGGTCATTGGTCATTGGTCATTGGTCATTATGGGTAAATAACAACTGACAACTAACAACTGACAACTGACAACTAACAACTAACAACTAACAACTGACAACTGACAACTGACAACTGACAACTGACAACTGACAACTGACAACTGACAACTGACAACTGACACAAAATATATGGCAAATTTTCAGGAACGAGGGCATTTACTCACCGAACAAGTTAATCCCAATAGTCTCAATTTAGACCAACTTAACTCCTTGGAATTGGTGGAGTTATTTAATAGCGAAGACCAAAAAGCAGTAGCAGCAGTAGCGGCAGCGAAAGTCCAGTTAGCAGCAGCCATTGACTGCACCGCAGAAAGGCTACGTCAAGGTGGACGTTTATTTTATGTAGGTGCAGGGACGAGTGGGAGATTAGGAGTATTGGATGCTGCTGAGTGTCCACCGACTTTCTGCACTTCCCCAGAATTGGTACAAGGGATTATTGCTGGTGGTGCGGGAGCATTAGTCCGCAGTTCTGAGGATTTGGAAGATCGGTCTGAAGATGGGGAAAGTGCGATCGCTCAACGACAAATTACTCAATTGGATGTAGTCGTCGGTATTACTGCTGGGGGAACAACTCCTTTTGTTCACGGTGCCATTAATGCAGCGCGTCAACGGGGAGCTAAGACTATTTTTATCGCCTGTGTTCCCGCCGAACAAGTTAGTATTGAAGTTGATATTGATATCCGGTTGTTGACAGGGCCAGAAGTTTTAGCTGGCTCTACTCGCTTGAAAGCAGGAACAGTGACAAAATTAGTTTTGAATACTCTCTCAACGGGGGTAATGGTGAAACTAGGTAAGGTCTATGGGAATCGCATGGTTGATGTTGCTGTCACTAATCAAAAATTACGCGATCGCGCTTTACGCATCTTACAAGACCTCACTGGTTTAAGTCGAGAAGCCGCTGGTTTTTTACTAGAACATAGCGGTAAATGGGTGAAATTAGCATTATTAATGCACTGGACTAGCTTAGACCAAGAAGCAGGTAAAAAACTATTAGCAGCCCATCACGGTAATCTTCGACTAGCTGTAAACAGCTACAATCAGAATACTTAACTACTAAATTTACCAACATCATAAAACAGAATTAAAAATGGGTAATTGATAATTACTTATAGTTTCTTGTACCCTGAAAATAAGCGTTATTACTGATATAGTATCATAGACAAAATGAGTATAATATTACAGGATTATTGAGTAAATAAAAAAGATGGTTAATTGCATACCGCTAAATCAATCTGAGACTTTTTAATATTTACTACTATTCTAAATATCGAGTAATGTTACATAACAACAGCTAAATTACATTTGTATGTAATCCTCCAATACCCTCGCCAAACCTCTAAAGCTCTATTAATAATATCCTAAAGATTTTATTGGTTTGCATATCTGTATTTAGAAGGTCGGCATAGGTATTAATCCTCCCAATTAAATTTTCAAATGCTTGTAAAACAAGCCAAACATGGATTTTTATAAATACTAAATCAATAAATTTTCAGGGAAAGCATGATGACCAAACCAGAAGTAACAGAAGCGCAAAACCTATTCAACGAATTTAAAAAGTCTAGCCAAGTCCAATATAACGGACAACTAAATATCAAAAGTTCTAAAGGACGAGAATGGACTTTCTACTACCGTTTAGGCAGAATAGTATGGGCTACAGGTAGTGATCATCCCTTCAGGCGTTGGCGCAGAAACATGGCTCAACATTGTCCTGATATTGATATCACTAAAATTCGCTGTCGTTATGAAGATATAGCTATTGATTATTGGGATTATAATCTCATAGAGATGCTACATAAAAGACAGAAAATTCAAAGAGAAAAAATTCATGCCATTGTGGAAAACACCGTAGCTGAATTATTTTTTGATCTAGCTCAGGAACTAGGTTTTGCGGCTGTCACCTGCAATTACAGCCAGAAAATCATATTAGAAATGCCTATGAGCTTCACAAATACAGATATGTCCATTAAACAAATGCAAGATGCGTGGTCAATTTGGTCACAAGCTGGACTAACAAATATTTCTCCTAATTTAGCGCCAGTTTTACGCCGACCAGAACAACTACAGCAAATGGTAAATCCCTCTGTATATAAAAATTTTGTGAGTTTAATTAATGGTCAATCCACATTACGGGAGTTAAGCATCAGAATGAAACAAGATGTCATGCCTGTAGCACGTTCCCTACTTCCCTATATCCTTAAAGGCATTATTGAGTTAGTATCAGTACCTGATTTACCCTTAACAGTCGAATCTAGTAGTTCCACTAGTAGAAACCCCAAAAATCAAGCTCCTCCATTAATAGTTTGTGTAGATGACAGTCCCCAGGTGTGTAACATCTTAGAAGGAATTATGACCCGTCATGGACTGAGATTTATTAAAATCCAAGACGCTATCCAGGCTTTACCTATTATCATCCAACAAAAGCCAGATTTAATTTTCTTAGATTTGATTATGCCCATAGCCAGTGGCTACGAAATATGCACACAATTACGCAGAATTTCCGCTTTTGCAGAGACACCAGTAATCATATTAACTGGTAATGATGGTTTAATAGATAGAGTTCGGGCGAAAGTTGTCGGCTCTACAGACTTTATTTCTAAACCAATCGTAGCAGATCGGGTTATGAATGTAGTCCGTAAATATTTACGCGTCCCCAATTTATCAAACAATAATCATGATACTAATTTAGCTTAATCAGCAGAAGCCCCACCTCTCACTCTTAGGAGCGTGGGGATGCCAGTCGCCTGCGACGGGAAACCCGTCTACAGCGCTGGCTCATGAATGCGCGTGAGTTGAGTTGCGTAGCCCAAATTGTATTTGAGCGTAGCGAAAACAAAGAAGGCTACAGCGACGAAACGAACAAAATATTGATTTTATGTTATTATAAAAAAGTAGGTGTAGTCC
>NZ_JADEWA010000194.1:0-9315 GCF_015207865.1 Dolichospermum sp. LEGE 00246 | reverse complement strand
AAGCTTTAGAACAGTTAATTGATGATGATTGGTTTTCTGATACTATTAATATTGAATTTTAAATGTTTATTGATGATTTCTGAATTTTGCTATAATAGTTGTAGTGAGTAGGAGATGAATAACAAGTACCGAAGAGCCATACATTATTAGTCAGTAATTATATTAACAGCTTACTGGAACAGCAGTTAAATCCCCTCTCGGTTCTAGAATGGCAAATTATGTACTGTCTGTCCACTGACCAGCAATTAACAACTATTACTGATTTAGCACCAAATCAAAACATATTACCGACTGTTTCTAAATCCCAACTTTTACAAGCAATAAGTAGTGAGACAGAATTAATTACACAATGTCATTGTGTTAGCGCAGCGTGGTGTTAGCAATATGGAATGAAGTGGAATGAAGCAATTGCAAGGGTTGTGATTGCTTCCCTTCGCTCGCAATGACTGTAAATATTTTTGTCCAATTACTTAGAAAGGCTATATTCACGCTGTTTAATAGAGAAAGAAGCGGGTAAGTACACTTTGCAACCTGTTCTCAGGGAGTATGTGATGGAACAATTTATTCATAAATTATAATTTGGGCGTTGCTGATAGCCTGCGTGGCGTATCCCTGCGGGAGCCGGAGGCATTAGCCATATCGAGGTATGAAATTTCCAAATTGAACCTTTAAATATCTTACCTTTGCGCCTTTGCGTGAGACTAAAATTCATACCCTTAATCAGCAACGCCATAATTTGATTATATCGAAGCTTGAAAAATCTGATTTGCGGTGAGATCTAATTCAGGAAAAGTTTGGGAAATAATCCGTTCATGATCTCTAAACTTACTAATTTGATATTCTTCATCAACCAAATTACAAACAGAGATTGTCGGTTGTTTAGGATTACCAATAAAATTTCTTCCACCTAAAGCTGCATAATCAACAATCCAATATTCAGGGATTCCCATTTCTTCATAATCAGCATATTTTAAATGATAATCATCACGCCAATTAGTTGAAACAACTTCAATTACTAAAGGTATAGATGCACCATTACTGATGATAGATTGTTTTTTCCATAATTTTTCATTAGCTAGATTTTGCCGATTTAGCACCAACACATCTGGAAAATAACCAGAATCTTTATCCTCTGGTCTAACTATAACTTGGTTAGGAATACCATAGGGTAATCCCAGACGTTTAATTTCAAAGGGAATTTCTACACCTAAAAACCCTTTAACTTCTTCGTGATCACCTATTGGTTGTGCCATTTCAATGATATTCCCATTATGTAGTTCGTAACGTACCCCAGAATTTTCAGGAAGCCCAGCGACAAATTCCTCAAAGGTAGTAACTTTAGATAAAGTTTGAATCATGGCTGTTGAGTATTGCTGACAATAAAAATATTATAGCGGCATCGTCATCTTACAGTTATCGCAATCAAGGGCAGGGTTTCCCCGCCCCTAAAGGTTTTGCATACCGCTATATCAGCAACGCCGATTTTTTTAGGTCGTATACTCAGCGTTAATTTTTACGTAATCATAACTCAAGTCGCAACCCCAAGCCTGACCTGTTCCATGACCATTACCAACACCGACGGAAATTAATACTGTGTCTGATTGCAGATATTCACCATGAGCGGCTGCTTTTAAATATGCACTAGCCGCTGCTTTATCAAAAGGTAAAGGTTGACCATTTTCAAATAGTAAAATATCCCCTAATTTAATAGAGAGGTTTTCCTGTTCAAACCGGACTCCAGCCCGACCAGCAGCCGCCGCAATCCGTCCCCAATTAGGATCATGACCGAAAATGGCGGCTTTGACTAAAGATGACCCGGCAATGGTTTTGGCAATTTGACGGGCTGATAATTCATCATGAGCGCCACTGACTTGGACTTCTATTAAACAAGTTGCCCCTTCGCCATCACGAGCGATCGCTTTTGCTAAATGCTGACATACATAAGTTAACATGGCTTCTAGCTTCTGTGCCTCTGCTCCCATTTCGGTAATTGCTGGGGTGCGAGATTGACCATTTGCTAAAGCAATTAAACAATCATTTGTACTTGTGTCACCATCAACGGTGATAGAATTGAAGCTTCTATCTGCTGCTCTGGTTAACATTTGTTGCCAAAGCGTAGAAGAGACTGCTGCATCACAGGTAACAAAGGCTAACATTGTCGCCATGTTGGGGTGAATCATCCCTGAACCTTTAGCAATGCCACCAATTCGCACCGGACGGTCATTGATAATGGTTTCTAATGCGATGGATTTGGTGATTAGATCTGTGGTGACTATTGCGCCTGCGGCTGCGTCTGAGCCTGTTTCTGATAGTTCTGCAACTACTTTGGGGATACCACCCCGCAATATATCCATTTTAATCCGTTGACCAATTACGCCGGTGGAAGCTAATAAAATGGATTCTGGGTTAATACCCAATTCTTTACCTAACAAGTCTGCACTTTCTTGAGCATCTTTAATGCCTTGTTCGCCTGTTGCGGCGTTAGCTTGTCCCGCATTACAAAGAATGGCTCTCGCGCTATGTTTCCCTTGTAATACTTGACGACAGTAATCTACACAGGCTGCTTTAACTTGGCTAGTGGTGAATACACCAGCAGCGATCGCTTCCACATCTGATACAATTAAGGCTAAATCCGGTAATCCCGAAGCTTTTAGTCCCGCTGTAATTCCCGCTGCTTTATATCCCCGCGCTGCTGTTACACCACCAGTAATTATTTGCCAATCTGCCATAATTTTACTCACAATTATCTATATCACGTTTGCTGCTCAATTACTTTCCGCCTCTGGTTTGATATCAGCGTCCAGTATTTATGTCTATAAGTGAGTTTATCTTTTGATGACAATCTTTTTTTAATCACGAAAATTAAACCTAAAACAAATAAAAGAGAGCCACTTGGATAGCTCTCTAAAATCATCAGGGTGCATTTACTTAGCACGTTATATGATTCTAGCACCAAGGGGTCAAACCCCCTATTTTTTATTTTCTGTTAATGCTTAATTCTGTTTTTTTTCCTTTACGCTCTTTGGGCAATTTGTGGTTGAAGTATTTTAACGAACCACAGAGGCACAGAGAACACGGAGGGAAGAAGGAAGAGAAGATTTTTTTCAGTTATATAAAGAAAGAGAGCCAATAAAAACTAGCTCTCCCAATAATCAAGTTGCGTCTTGTTATCACATTATACGATTGTCGGGGTGAGGGGTGTTACCCTACATTGGTGCATTGAGTTTCTCTTCTACCAATTGATTGGTGAGTTTGGGTTCTGCGCGTTTATCGGTTTTTTTCAGGACTTGTCCCACGAAAAAGCCTTTGAGGTTGGTGTTACCTTTGCGGTATTTTTCGACTTGTTGAGCATTAGCGGCGATGATTTCATCAATGATGGGTTCAAGAATGGTACGATCTGAAATCAGTTCTTGACCAGCAAAGGCTTCTTCTGGGGAAACACCATTGAGTAAATCTGTGAGTTTTTCCTTAGCTTGAGCGTTGCTGATTTTCCCATTTTCAATGCGAGTAATCACATCAGCTAGGTTAACAGCAGTCAGTTTAATTTCGGAAATGGTGAGTTTTTGTTTGTTTAAGTACCCAGCGATATCTTGAGTAATCCAGTTAGCCGCAGATTTGGGATTTGCACCTTTAAAGATTGCACTTTCAAAATAGTCCGCAACTGGTTTATCCTCAGTTAAGACTCGCGCATCATAAGCCGAAAGTCCCAACTCATTTTCATAATAATGGCGTTTGCTTGCAGGTAGTTGGGGTAATTCACTTAACCATGAATCCAATTCTGCTTGGGTGACTTCAATGGGTGCTAAATCAGGTTCAGGAAAATAACGATAATCACTAGAACCTTCTTTGACTCGCATACTACTGGTACGTTGCGAACCTTCTTCCCAAAGCCGAGTTTCTTGAATAATCTTTTCTCCTGATTCAATGGCGGCGATTTGGCGTTCAATTTCATAATCAATCGCTTTTTGAATCGCACTGAAGGAGTTCATATTCTTAATTTCCACCTTAGTCCCAAATTTCTCTCGTCCCACCGGACGCACAGAAATATTCACATCACAACGCAGAGATCCTTCTTGCATATTCCCATCACTGACACCAAGATAGCGCACAATCCGCCGTAGTTCTTGGGCATATTCCGCCGCTTCTTGTCCTGTCCGTAAATCTGGTTCAGAAACAATTTCTACCAAGGGAATCCCCGCGCGGTTATAATCTACGAGAGAATAGGTAGAACCGGAAAGTCTCTCACTCCCAGCGTGGACGAGTTTCCCTGCATCCTCTTCCATGTGTAACCGGGTAATACCAATGCGTTTGCGACTGGGGTTTCCTGCATCATCTACCAATTCAATTTCTATCCAACCATGTTCGGCTATGGGTAAATCATATTGAGAAATTTGGTAATTTTTGGGTAAATCAGGATAAAAATATTGTTTGCGGTCAAATTTACTATACCGAGCGATTTGACAATTTAACGCCAAACCCGTTTTCACGGCGTATTCGAGAACTTTGGCGTTAAGTACGGGTAAAACCCCTGGTAAACCCATACATACAGGATCAATGTTAGTATTGGGGTCAGCACCAAAGGCTGTGGAACTGTTGGAGAAAATCTTGGTATTGGTACTGAGTTGACAATGGGTTTCTAAGCCAATAATCGCTTCATATTCAGTTTTTACGGGTGTGGCTGTGGTCATATCCAAATTTTACAGTTTTTCTGATTTGATTTGGTACTATTTTAGCGGTTTTGTGTTGATATTAAGGGTATCAAATTCCCAAATTGAACCTTTAAAACTCAAACCTCAGTGCGCCTTTGCGTGAGACTAAAATTCATACCCTATAATCAGCAATGCCCAAATAATTAGCGATCGCATTGATTGATCACCTATATGTGCTATGATTCGATGCGATCGCTATAATATCAGGCAATAAAAGAACCAATTGATCAGGGTAATTATCCAAGCAGCATTTCGCCTGATCTGAAAAATTCGGCGTTGTTGAATCGAGGTATGAAATTTCCAAATTGAACCTTTAAAAATCTTACCTTTGCGTCTTTGCGCCTTTGCGTGAGACTAAAATTCATACCCTTAATCAGCAATGCCCAAATAATTAGCGATCGCATTGATTGATCACCTATATGTGCTATGATTCGATGCGATCGCTATAATATCAGGCAATAAAAGAACCAATTGATCAGGGTAATTATCCAAGCAGCATTTCGCCTGATCTGAAAAATTCGGCGTTGTTGAATCGAGGTATGAAATTTCCAAATTGAACCTTTAAAAATCTTACCTTTGCGTCTTTGCGCCTTTGCGTGAGACTAAAATTCATACCCTTAATCAGCAACGCCAAAAATTCTACAACTTCACATTAGGAGGAAGTAGCACTTTATTAATCACATGAATTACGCCATTACTAGCTTTAACGTCTGCCTTAGTAACTTTAGCGTTACCTACATACACTACGCCTTTTTTAGCTTTTATGTTTACTGGTTGACCTTCAACTGTTTTTACAGCACCAGGTTTGATATCTTTAGCGTAAACTGCACCCGAAACTACATGATAGGTCAAAATTTTGACTAAGGTTGGTTTGTTTTCTGGCTTCAAAAGTTTTTCTAAAGTTCCTTTTGGAAGTGCAGCAAAGGCTGCGTCTGTGGGTGCAAATACGGTAAATGGTCCTTGACCAGATAGGGTTTCTACTAAACCTGCTGCCTTAATAGCTGTCACCAGGGTTTTAAAAGAACTGTTACCACTGGCAACATCAATAATTGTGCCTACAGTGGTTTTACTAGTATCAGCTTTCTTGCTCATGGGTGCAGGTTGGCTTTCTGCAAAGGCAGGAACACTGACGAAAAGGGTTGTTGCAGCTACAGTGATAGCAAGTGTTTTACTAAAAACGGAATTCATTATTTCTCGCTCCCACAAATTTTAGTTGAAATTCACCACCAAAATTGTAACAGAATTTAACAATTTATGTTCATTTGTAACTATTCTGCCAGCATTATTAATAACTGTGCCTCTGTCAATTGGCTAATTCCTAAATTCTGGGCTTTTTCTAGTTTAGAACCGGCATCTGCACCCACAACTAAAAAGTCTGTTTTTTTGCTAACTGAATCAGTGATTTTACCACCTGCTTTTTGAATTAAGGCTTTGGCTTCATCCCGTTTTAAGGTTGGTAATGTGCCGGTGACGACAAAGGTTTTCCCAGCAAAATTTTGATTAATTTTCTCTACTGCTTTGGTTTCTATGCTGTTGGCTAATTGTAAGCCAATGGTCTGAATCCGGGAGATTAAGGTTTGATTAGCTGGGGTGCGAAACCATTGATAGACTGATTGGGCGATTTCTGCACCGATACCATAAACGCCTGCAATATCTGATTGTCTGGCGGCTGTTAACTCGGCGACGGTGGTAAACTTCTCGGTGAGTAATTGGGCGTTGACGCTGCCAACGTGACGGATGCCTAAACCATATAATACTCTAGACCAGGGTTGGGTTTTTGATTGTGCGATCGCCTTCACCAATTTTTCTGCCGATTTTTGTCCCATGCGTTCTAACGCAGATAATTTATCTGTTGTCAATTCATATAAATCAGCAATGGAATGTATTAAACCCTTGTCTACGAGTTGATACACCAACTTTTCTCCCACACCTTTAATATCTAAAGCGTCACGACTGACCCAATGTTCAACCTCACCTTTAAGAATCGCCGCACAGGAAGCATTTACACATCTAGTAACAGCTTCGCCCGTTTCTCTCACCACCTGTTGACCACAGACGGGACAATGGGAAGGCATAATGAAAGGTTGAGTATCAGCGGGACGTAGTTCTTTGATGACCCGGACAACTTCGGGAATGATTTCTCCGGCTTTGCGAACAATCACGGTGTCGCCAATGCGGATATCTAATTGCTCAATGCGATCGCTATTATGTAAGGTAGCACGAGAAACAGTTGTTCCCGCTAATTGTACTGGCAACATTTCCGCTAAAGGAGTTAATGCCCCAGTTCTACCAACGTTAACGGTAATTTTTACTACACGGGTTGGGGCTTCTTCCGCCGGATATTTTAAGGCTATAGCCCAGCGGGGAAACTTCTGTGTAAACCCCAATTGTTCTTGGAGTCTAAACATATTTAATTTAACGACAACACCATCCGTCATATAGGGAGAATTCAGCCGTTCTGTATCCCAATATTGGTAATATTCAGCAACTTCAGCGATAGAATGGCAGAGTTTATGATTGGTATCCACTCGAAAACCCATTTTTTGCAACAATTCCAAAGCTTCCCATTGAGTATTGGCAATACTAGAATCATCCAAGCCTGTAATATGCAGAGTATAAGCAAAGAAATCTAACTGTCGCTGTGCTACAATCCGTGAATCCAGTTGCCTGAGCGTACCCGCCACAGCGTTGCGCGGATTAGCGAATAACTGTTCTCCAGCCTTTTGTCTCTTCTCATTAATTTCCTTAAATACCTGTAAAGGTAAGAATGCTTCTCCTCGGACTTCCACCTTAGCAATATTTTCTAACCCGTCAAAATGCAAACGGAGGGGAATTGAGCGAATAGTCCTGACATTTTGGGTAATATCCTCACCCATTACCCCATCTCCTCGCGTTGTCCCCCTGACTAAGAAGCCATTTTCGTAAGTCAAAGCCAAAGCTGCACCATCAATTTTTAACTCAGATACATATTCTACTTCTCCGGTATTATACTGAGTAGGTGAGTATCGCCGCCACCGTTGATCCCAACTTTGCAATTCTTCAATATTGAAAGCATTTTCCAGGCTATATAGGGGAATATTGTGACGAACTGAAGTAAAATGGGTGGCAGGGCGATTGCCAACACGCTGAGTTGGACTATCAGGAGTAATTAATTCGGGATTTTGTGTTTCTAATTCTTGCAACTCTCGATACAGCCGATCATAAACCGTATCTTCCATAACTGGCGCATCTAAAACATAATAGGCATAACTAGCTTGTTGCAATAAGCGGCGTAATTCTTCTATACGTTTTACTTCCGGCTGATTTGACATCATCAGTTTCATAACAAAAAAATAATAACAGTGGGAATTTAATTATAGGAATCCGGTTTGATTCTGTGAATTTACTTGTGTGGTCAGGGAACAGTCAACAGTCAACAGTCAACAGTCAACAGTCAACAGTCAACAGTCAACAGTCATCATGACTCAAACTTTCATAAACAAACCCCCCATTATTATCGCTCATCGTGGTGCAAGTGGCTACCGTCTTGAACATACTTTAGCTAGTTATGAATTAGCAATTGATTTAGGTGCTGATTATATTGAACCCGATTTAGTTATTACTAAAGATGGTGTTTTAATTGCCCGTCATGAAAATGAAATATCCGCAACTACTGATATTGCTAATCATCCCGAATTTGCCCATTTAAAAACCACGAAAATTATTGATAATGAAATTAAAACAGGTTGGTTTACAGAAGACTTAACCATAGCAGAAATTAAAACCTTAACAGCTAAAGAACGTATTCCCCAATTACGCCCTCAAAATCTAGTTTATGAAGGAATATTTCCTATTCCCACTTTTACAGAAATCATTGATTTAGCCCAGCATAAAAGTCAAGCAATTGGCCGTAATATCGGCATTTATCCTGAAACGAAACATCCCAGTTATTTTCAATCAATTAGTTTACCATTAGAAGACACTTTATTATTAAGCTTACAAACAGTTAATTTACCCATATTTATTCAATCCTTTGAAGTTAGTAACCTCAAAGGATTGTCTCGAAAAACAGATTTACCATTAGTCCAACTCATTAATGATACTGGTCAACCTTACGATTTTATGATTAATAATAATCCCCGAAATTATGCAGATTTATTAAATCAAAAAGGGTTGAAAGAAATTGCCGAATATGCCCAAGCAATAGGTGTAAATAAAAACTTATTAATTCCCAGAGATAATCATGGTCAATTACTATCACCAACATCTTTAATTATAGATGCTCATGCAGCTAATTTACAAGTTCACGCTTGGACTTTTAGAAATGAGGATTTTTTCTTACCCTTAGACTGTCAAGGAAATCCTGAACAGGAATATCAATCATTTTTTAAATTGGGTGTAGATGGTGTATTTAGTGATTATCCAGATAAAGCCTTAAAAGTCAAACTCTATGAATAATCTAATAATATAAGTAGGTTGGCGTTGAAAATTGTCGTTATGGCAAGGCAAGAGGCAAGAGTGAAGAGGGTTTGGGCGATTTTACGTTTCTTTACACAGTTTGGTTTTATTGTGTTCACCTACTTACTTATTTATCAGATATATGATTCATAATGGCTGTATGATTAGC
>NZ_JADEWA010000019.1:0-27156 GCF_015207865.1 Dolichospermum sp. LEGE 00246 | reverse complement strand
ATTCAGAGGAAAATATATTTTATATTATTCATAAAAACATTCATCCCGCTGGTTTTCCATTGTCATAACCTAGTAGTGGTTCATCCAGGATGGGTTCGGGGGGGGGAATGGATAGGTGTCGTAGAGTTTCGCAACAGCAGCACTTACTTGGGAGTCGGACATGATTAGGAGTAACTCAGCATCTCTGAGTTTACTGGATCGGGGGATTTTGGGCAAAGGAAATTTAAGAGAACTCCACAAAAAGAAATGCCCAATGTCATTCTGTTCGCGCAGCGTAGTGAAGAATCTCTTGATATGCTTCGTTTCGCTATGGCTAACGCCACGCTCCGCGAACGCTACACTCAGCATGACAAAACAGGATCATTTATTTTGTGGCTTAAGTAGGTTGGCGTTGAAAATTGTCGTTATAGCAAGGCAAGATACATATCTTAACTTTCTTCATCCTCCTTTAGTTCATATAATCTATAACTTCGTTGTAGTCTTGTGAATGAACTACTCTAAGTGCTGATTATGCAAAGAGGGGAGATGGTAAGATTTGGTTTAGGTCGTTTCTGTGTACTTATTGTCTTAATTTGTAGCTTATTAGCTGGTTGTAGTGAGAATTATCGCCCAAACAAAGTTCTCCAAGTGGCGACTGAACCGACATTTCCGCCTTTTGAGTTTCAAGGTCAAGGTGGAGAATTAGAAGGTTTTTCTATTGACTTGATGAGAGCAATTGCTACTGCTGCTAATTTCCAGATAGAATTTCAGAGTTTACCTTTTGATGGCATTATTCCCGCACTGCAAGCTAAAACTATAGATGGGGCGATTAGTTCGATGACGATAACCGCAGAAAGGGCGAAGACGGTAGCTTTTTCTCGTCCCTATTTTAAAGCAGGTTTGGCGATCGCTATTCGCACAGATAATCAAAATATCAAAGGTTTTAACAGCCTCCAAAATAAAAAAATTGCTGTCCAAATGGGGACAACCGGCGCACAAAAGGCTAAAAGTGTGATTGGGGCGGAAGTTCGCAGTTTTGACTCTGCACCATTAGCCCTCCAAGAATTACAAAATGGCAATGTTGATGCAGTTATTAATGATGCACCTGCGAGTTTGTACGCCATTAATACAGGTAATTTGCAAGGAATCAAAATCATCCAGCAATTACTAACTGAAGAATTTTATGGAATTGCAACTGCTAGAAATTCTCCTTATTTATCTTTAATTAATCAAGGTTTAAGCAAGATTTTAAAAAATGGCAACTATCAGCAAATTTACCAAAAATGGTTTAAATCTGCACCGCCAAAATTACCAGAAACATTAGCATTTATTAATCAAAAATCAGCTATATCTAATTCTCTGACTGTGATATGGCAATCTTTACCAACTTTATTAACGGGTGTATTGGTAACATTACAATTAGCATTTATATCAGGTTTATGTGGTTTAACTAGCGGTTCTCTGATTGGTATAATTCGCCTTTCTCATATTAAATCTTTGCGGTTTTTAGCTAGAGTTTATATAGATTTTTTCCGAGGAACGCCGTTATTAGTGCAGATATTTATGATTTATTTTGGTTTACCAGCAATTTCTCAAGAGTTAGGGTTTACGTTCCCTTTAAATCGTCTTTTAGCTGGGATAATTGCTTTAAGTTTAAATAGTGCAGCTTATATTGCGGAAATTGTGCGAGGCGGAATTCAATCCATTGAAATTGGACAATCAGAAGCAGCAAAATCACTAGGATTAAATTCTGTACAAACAATGGCTTATGTGATTTTTCCCCAAGCATTTCGGCGGATGATTCCCCCTTTAGGGAATGAGTTTATTAGTCTATTAAAAGATACTAGTCTAGTCGCGGTAATTGGGTTTGAGGAATTATTTAGAAAAGGACAATTAATTGTTGCGGGGAATTATCGCGCTTTTGAAATTTACGCGGCTGTGGCTGTAATTTATCTGTGTTTAACTCTGATTTCTTCCCAACTTTTTAGTAGATTAGAAATATGGATGAATCCAAGTAAGTAGCTTGGCGTTAAAAATTGTCGTTATAGCAAGGTAATAGGCAATAGGCAATAGTAAGTAATTGGACAAAAATATTTACAGTCATTGCGAGGGAAGGGAAGCAATCACAACCCTGGGAATTGCTTCATTTCACCTCGTTCCATATGGCTAACGCCACGCTGCGCTAACGCAATGACATTGTGTAATTAATTCTGTCTCACTACTTAAAGAAGTTTTCAGCGATTTTACGTTTCTTTACACAGTTTGGTTTTATTGTGTTAACCTACTTATGCACTTGAGGGTAGAGTCAATCCAAAATCGAGTTACATTCCACTAATCTCTAATTTGTCTCTTTATTTTCCGATAATCCCAAGGGTCAACAAATTTTTTATCGCTCCAAACCCCAATTTTTTGCTGTTGCGCTTGTGCTTCAACTTGCTGTATTATGTCCTTGCTTGGACATTTACTTAAATAAGAACGATATACTTTAGCCAATCCTTCTCTTAGCAAAACTTGCTGTAAAAAAGTGCCATCTTTTAAACGCACCTCTGCAATTTTTCTGCCATAGCTATCGCTATCTGTGATATTTAACTGTACACGATCATCTGTTCGCTTGATCAGTTCCTCTATCCGTATTTTTGCTTTCATCCCCCAAACAAACTGATTTACATCTTTAGTAATTTTACTCTTTTTTTCTTTCTGAGAATGGGGTATTTCTGGAGCATCAATACAAGCAAACCGCACTGTGAACTTTTGACCATCAGCATTTTTCAACACTAATGTGTCACCATCACTGACTCTCTCAACTAGAGTACCTTGAGGGGTAAACAAGTTATCGCACGCCATTAAACTTAAGGCAATGGTAGCTATACCCAGCCAAATTAACCCTTGTTTTACAAATTTATTCATCTTCATACGGAAGGTTGGATTAGTCACTGCAACTCATCATTAAATACATCAATCATGATTCTCTTATGAAGATTATGAAACCTATTAAAGACTCTCAAAGCAATTCTGTTGATCAAGATATTGAGGAATTGCTCAATCAGTTAGAAGATATTGTTCTAAATCATTCCATATCAGATACAAGTAATTCTACAAACCAAGAAAGCAGTGAGAATACTCATACTTTTGATCTAGCCGCTTGGGAAGATGCAATTGCTGATATTGAACAGTATTTAGAGCAAAAAAACAAATAGGAATCAGGAGTCAGGAGGAAGAAATAATATTAAATCTGGAAAAGCAACCGATAAATGAACGGTTTCAAAGCTGATTTCTTACACCTAATTCACCTTTTCAACCCGGAAACTCTTGATTTACTCAGGTTTTCGGCTTATCCAGAATTTTCTGCCTTTGAGCTTCATATAACATTAAAGCAGCAGTGATCCCTACATTCAAAGATTCTACTCCAGGACTGAGGGGAATTTTCACCTGGATATCCGCTAATGCGGCTAAATCCGCTGATAATCCTGCCCCTTCGTTACCCAATAATATTAAACTAGGTTTACGCCAATCTACTTGCCAATAGGTTGAATCGGCATGAGGTAAGGTAGCTATTACTTGCATTCCTGCTTGCTGACTTTGCCGAACTGTGGTTTTCAAATCTGCACTTACAGCCATGTTTAAGCGAAACCATTGTCCAGCAGAAGCTCGTAAAACCTTGGGATTATCTAAATCTACACTATCTTCACTTAACCACAAACCTGATGCACTTGCGGCTGCGGCTGTGCGAATCATAGTTCCCAAGTTACCAGGATCTTGGACAGTCTCTAAAGCCAGAACTAAGCCAGTGAAAGGAATTTGTCTTGGTTGTGCTTCTCTTTGAGCGATCGCTACTATACCATCAGGATTGACAGTTGTAGCCATTGCTGCTAAAACTTCTGGACTGACAATTTCCACCCGATAGCACTGACTACAAATCACTTCCCATAGTTGGTAATGTGTATCATGCCATTGCGAAGTACAACATACCGCATCTAAGGGATAGGAAACCGCACAAGCTTCCTCCAGCAAATGTGTTCCTTCTAATAAAAATAGTTGTTGCTTATTTCTCTCCTTTGTGGAGTGCAACTTGCGGATTTGTTTAACTAAGGAATTTTGTAAACTTGTGATCACAATCTTAGATTTTAAATTTCGGATTTGAGATTAATCCAAAATTGATATGCGGAACCCCGGACTTGAACCCGTTCGTTAATCTCAATCTCTGATTATAGCGTTACTTGTATTGACTCAATTGCCCAGTATTTTCGGAAAATTCAGCGATCGCTAGGTAACAAATTGGTTTATGCTGTGAATAGTCAAAGTTTAAGAAATATTAAGTTCTCTTCCCAGTATACTCATGCAATGTATTGTTAATCGCCGCGATCAGTTTTCAGCAGTTGGTCGGTATTGGTTCCCAGAACTGAATGAAATCGAGAATTTAGAAAAATTTGGTGCTTACTCGAAATTTCCCGGACACGGACATAACTATGTCTTGTTCATCTCTATGATTGGGGAATTAGATGAGTATGGTATGGTACTAAACCTGTCCGATGTGAAGCACGTCATCAAAGAGGAAGTTACCGGTCAACTAGATTTTTCCTATCTCAACGATGTGTGGACAGAATTTCAACAAACTCTCCCTACTACGGAAAATATTGCGCGAGTGATTTGGGAACGGTTAGCACCCCATTTACCTTTGGTGCGCGTCCAGTTATTTGAACATCCTCAACTTTGGGCAGATTATCAAGGAGAGGGAAAACAAGCTAATTTAACCATCAGGACTCATTTTAGCGCTGCTCACCGTCTAGCACCCAACCTCAGTGCTGATAAATATGGTAGATGTACTCAGACTCATGGACATAATTATCATCTAGAGGTGACTGTAGAAGGGGAAATAGACTCCCGTACGGGCATGATTGTGGATGTAGCTGCTTTAAATCGAGTGGTGGAAGATTATGTGGTGAAAATATTTGATCACTCTTGTGTAAATGAGGATATTCCTTATTTTGCCGATATTGTACCCACTACAGAGAATATTTCCCGTTACATTCATAGTCTTCTAGAATCGCCCATTGATGGATTGGGAGTGAAGCTATCCAACGTTAAACTGTTGGAAAGTCATCAGCTTTGGGCAGATTATTCGGGTCAGGGTATGGAGGGGTATTTGAGTATTAGCACTCATTTTAGCTCTGCTCATAGATTGGCACACCCTGATTTGAGTTTGGCAAAAAACACAGAAATTTATGGTAAATGCGCCCGTGTAAATGGACATGGACATAATTATCAGTTGGAAGTAACTATCAAAGGGGATATTGACTCCTCTACGGGGATGGTGATTGATTTGGGGGCATTAAATCAGATAATTACAGATTACGTGATTGAGCCATTTGATCATACTTTCTTAAATAAGGATGTTGCTTTCTTTAATCAAGTTGTGCCAACTGCGGAAAATATTGCTCTTTATATTAGTAATACTTTGCGATCGCCTATTCAAGAATTAGGTGCAACTCTTTACAAAGTTAAACTGGTGGAAAGTCCCAATAATGCTTGCGAAATCTATACGGCTGATTCTGAATCCATATCTGTTAATACAGCAGTAAGTCAACCAGTATTGGCGATAGTTTAAACCTATCCAGATCCTCAACTTCCTTGAGAAGTCGGGGATCTATTTTGATTCATGATGATAACAAGCTTGTAAAAAATAAACTTTTTTCGGCGTTGCTAAATGAAGGTATGAATTTGTCTCACGCAGAGACGCAGAGGCGCAAAGAGTAAGAGTTTGAGAAAGGGAATTTTTGATTTTCATACCGCCATTATCCTTTGCTGAACATTCTTTTTTTTTAAGAAGTTATAGAACTATATTGTACAGTATCAATAGTAACCGTTCACGGGGGGTACAAAAAACGCTCTATATGAGATTCCACGAAAACAGCATGAAAAACGTTATAGATTTGATTTTTTTAGGTCATTTGAAATTCGCAAAATCTCTATATCGGTTTGCAAATCGTTTTCCAGCCAATTTAAGAACCATTCGTTAATATGTCAAGTTGCCTGAAAAACCCAACAGACAAAGCTTTCAGGTTTTTTAATAAATTCTCACCCCCTGTGAACGGTTACTAGGAACTCAAAGCTAGTTAATCAGATCATTATTTGGTTAGTAAAAATATATTTGGATATTTTATGCGAACTGCAAAAAGCCGTCTTCAGGATTATAAAATTCACTCAAGATTGTAAGGATTGATAATTTTAACTGGTGTCATTTTAAAATCATCAATATTGCGAGTAACTAAAGTCAATTTATGATAATGCGCTGTTGCGGCAATCAGACTATCCATTACGGCTAATTTTTTACCTTTCAATTCTGCATTTGCAGAAAATTTTGCCCAATTATCTAAAATATCATCATGTATCGGTAAAACACGGGAATAAAATTCAATTTCTACTTTTTGCAGCCATATTTTTAGTTTTTGATATCGTTCAGGTTGTGAGTTTTGGATTTTATAAATCCCTTTTTTTATTTCAGCGATGGTAATACTACTTAAAAATAGCTGTTCCATTGGTTGCTGATTAAACCATTGACTAACTTGGGGGTTGGGAGCTTTTTTAACAAACTCAGACATTACACAAGTATCAATTAGATAAGTCATAGTTCAAAATTTCTGCCTGTGTCTTGATCACGTTCAAACAATGAGGCGATATCATCTTCGGCAGATTCATCATCTATAAAACGTAATCGCTCAAATAAAGGCAGTTCCTTTTTTTGTTGCTGCAAGTAGTTAGATAATATGTTTATGACTGCTTCCTGTGCATTTTCATAGTGACTGACTGCGATAATTTCATTAATTAATTCATCATCTATTGTGATAATGGTCATTGTTTTATTCTCCGTTGTTTTCATAAATGCCGACGACTGGCTAAACTGCGTAAATAGCGATAAATTAACCAAGCTAAAAGTCCTAACCCAAAATTGAATAATAGTTCTTGGACTATAAACCAGAAAATTTTCGGATCAAACCAAAGTTCCCACCGCAAAGGACTAATTTTTCTGGAGAGAATCAATAATCCAAATAGAGAATTTCCGCCTATTGATAGGATTAACAATACTAAACCCCTTTGCCAGGTGCGGGCTGAGGATGTTCGTCCAGAAATTAACACTAAAGGATGTTTTTTCTGGAGTTTTCGCAGTAGTTGTTCTAACCGCCAAAACATCCATAATAGTAAAGGAAATAAACAATAAATGAGTAAATTTGTGGGTCGTGAAAACCTCACAGAAATAGATAAAATATTGACTAAAGCATGAAAGAAAACAGAATTTAACCAAGCAACAAAAATTAAATGCCGATGGCGATTAAACCTTTTACTGGCAGAAATGTATATTGCTAAAGCATATCCCCAAGGAGCAGAAAACATGGCATGGACTGGTGTACCAATGCTACGGTCGAGAATGGAAGATGTGCCGTGAGATAAATAAATCCAGGTTTCTTCGGCTGTGAAACCTAAAGCTACGGCTATGGTAAATAAAAAAACTGTGGTAGCTCGGAGATGATACTGACGTTGTAAATAGGAAATGGGCAGGATAACTGCTACTAATTTACAACCTTCTTCAATGGGAGCGATCGCTAATATTTGCCGAAAAACCACCCCAGAAAAATGACGCTGGATCTGTTGCCAGTCTAAAACCCGGTTAGCCACATTTTCCATAGCCCATTCTAAGCCCAGAGCAGCAAAACCAGAGATAGCGCCAATAATGAACAAAACCCATAAATTGAACCAAGGTGGGGCAGCAGGAGTTCTGCGGTAATAAAACCACAAAAACAGCAGGGGGGGGATAACTGCCCACAACACTAAATATAAATTAGCCACTCACCTGAGCAATGATAGTACGGTGACGAGGACTATTGCTAGTAATAGAAGGAGCTTGGAAACCTGCCCCAATTAAGGCTTGTTCAATATCCAAACTGAAATATTCATCTAAATAAGGTTCGGTACTTTTAAGCAACGTCAAAATATAAGTTGGCATTTTTTTGTAAATTTCCGATTTGGGATTCATGTCCATAATTGCTAGGTGTCCACCAGGACGCAAAATACGTCTAGCTTCAGCAAAAATCTGGTGAGTTGCTGATTGAGGTAATTCATGACACATCAAAAAAATCGAAGCTAAATCAAAGGAAGCATCTGCTATGCCTGTAGATTCTGCTTGACTATGTACCCAGTTAATTTGGGTTTGACGTTCTTGGCTACGATAGTTAGCCACAGCTAAGAAGTAAGGGGATAAGTCTAAACCAGTAATTTTGGCGTGGGGATAAACTGCCTGTAGGGCAAAGGTACTTATGCCGACGCTACACCCTAAGTCTATAACATCTTGTGGCTGCTCAGAAATAGAATTTTTGAGGATATCATGAAAGCTTTGGCGAAGTTTTGCGTCACCTTGATTTTCCGGTTTCTGCCAAATCCTAGAGTGGACAGCATGAGCCGCAGATTCTACTTCAAAAGCAGCTTGCCAACTGAGATTTCCGGTTTCATAGGCGTGGAATGAGGTGACGTAGTAATCTGGGTAGTTTAGCTGCGGATTTTGGACTTGCGCTAAATCGCTTCCCCAATCACGGGTTTGCAGTTTCTCTACTTCCTTTGTCCAAAATACACCAATTTTTTCAGCCCGTTTAATCATCATTTGTCTAGCTCGGTGTTTAGCAAGATTAGCTACGGGTTTAATGGCTAAGATGCTATTAACGAAACGGGATGCTAAATCAGGTTCGGTCTTGATGGTAGTAGTCATAAATCAATTTTCTCTGGAACACTCTTTTTAACTTATGACATATTGGCTGGATTTGGGGCTATATCTGGCTAAATTTAGTATTTTCTCAAGTATTTTTACTCTGCCGAAAGATTAGATCTTGCTGGCTAAAACCGCGAGTTGTGTATAGTTAATCAAATTAATGGTGTTGTTAGCAGTATCAATTTTAATCCATTCCTTTTCAGCGAGTTTTTCCATGATTTTGGTTGTTTCTTCTAAGCTGATTTCTGTCACCTCTGCCAAATCTTTCAGGGGAATGTTAAAAATTTTCTGGACTTGTTCTGATTCTTGACTATAACTATCGGTTAAACTGACTAAGATATGGGCAAGTTTAACCGCAGGTGGTGACAAACGCATTTGTAACCGCAGATTAATTTGACGAATTCTGCCTACCATCAGTTGCAGCATTCTATGATGTAAATGTGAGTCTTGAAACAGGATTTGCAGAAAACTCTCTCTAGAAACACTTAGTAGTTTTACTTTGGAAAGGGAAACAACGTCCGTTGACCTGGGGGATTCATCTAAAACAGCCATTTCTCCGAAGAAATCACCGGGTCCTAAAATTGCTATGGTGAAAGATTCTTCTCCATGGGTGCGGCGAACTTTCACCCAACCGGAAACAATAAAGTAAACTGCATTACCCCAGGCATCTTCCATTAAAACAGCCCGGCCTGATGGGTAATCATGTTCAGTTGCTATATTCAGCAACCATTCTCTGGTTTCTGGACTGGATGTAATTAGGAGTGGAAAAGTATCAATAACAATATCTTTTTTCATAAGACCTCGCGCTAAGTGGGAAACTCAGTGTCTTCAGACCTGAGAGGGAAACGACACTATGGCTTACGCCACGCTCCGCTATCGACAAGTGTTACAGTGAGCTTGCCGAACTGCTCAGTGACCGCTCGTGCGGTTTTAACCGCTTTGAATATTTTTTCATTACCGCCTTGGAGTTGGGAAATTCGGGGTACTCTTGTGATGTACTTTCAACGGGACAATTACCGATTCAAGTTTCCCAACTCTGTACGCATAATGTTTTGCTCCAAAGAGCCTCCCATTTCTGGGGTAATGTTAGCTTCGACCAGTTATAAGAGCTTGTTAGGCTGGCAACACTGTTCCAGTGACCTTAGAACTGTTTAATCACAAGCGACAGAGCGGGGAACTAGCTTCGCATTCCGAGGTGTCGTGACTCAAATAACGGCTACCCTTCGACTATGCTCAGGGTGGTCTGGTCAGTACGGCTTGCTTGATTACTCTTGCAAGCCCAGTCCCTTTAGGGCTGGGTTACTGACGAATATATCTAAGGAAGGATGGTAAGTAGAGAATAGGTAAGAGGCAGGGGCTTTCTAGCATGGGTAGGGGGCAGGAGGTAAAAATTTTGACTATTACCAATTACCCATTACCAATTACTTATTACCAATTATCCATTACCAGCCTAAACTAGATAACTAGCAACTTGGGTTATTTAGAAAAATTCTGAGGTTTTTATGAACACAAAATTATTTTTTATACTTTATTTCATGGGTTTGAGGTTTAAATATTTTTACAAAAACAGCAACCGTCAAGGTGGTTAGGACATGAATTGATAATGAAACTCCGTCCACAAGAGGTTTTTACTCCTGACTCCTGACTGGTCACTGAGCCTGTCGAAGTGCTGAATCCTGACTCCTGCTATAATTCTGAATTCTCAGAGTTTGGGCGGCAAGATAAATTTTTGTCCATTCACCTAGAAGTTGGTGATTTTTAAGTTGTAGTTGTTGGGCTATAGTTTCTATGGAGTTACCTGCTTTGCGGAGGTTGAGGATTTGTTGTCCTAGAGGGGTGATTTTTTCTGGAAGTTGTTGCCATTGGGTTTCTGTTAGCCCTAGATTATGTTCTTCTAGGGAGGTGGACAGCCAGTTATCAATCAGTTCTGGTTGATCTTTGATGGCAAAAACACGGACGGCATGATAACTGAGTTTTTCCCGCAGACGATATACTTCTTTGATGGGTTTATGGAGTTGTTTGGCAATTTCTTCTTGGGATGTACCTTGCAAATATAAGCGCAACCAATCTACTGCGTGTTGTCCAATATTTTCTAACAGGTATTGTTCAAATTTTTCCTGTACGCGTTGACGGTTGACTATTTGTTCTTCTAGGCGTTGGGTTTCTTGATATTGAGCGATCGCCTGATTATCAACTAAGTTCACTGGATTGTCGTTGTTTTCGGCGAGAATTTCCTCGGAAACAAGTTTCACTAATTCGCTGCTAGGTACTTGTGTTAAGCCTCCCCGCTGAATCCTTCGCAGGTAGTTAACAAAGCGGTATATTAAGATTGGTTGATTCCGAACTGGACGTAAACAATATTCTTCGATGCTGGCAAATAGTAATGTGTCCCGCAACCTTTTGTCCGTTGTTAATGCGGCAATGTGAGTCATTTGTTGTTGGATATATGAGTCACTTTGTATCAGGTCTTGGAGGACTTCTTGCAGGACATCAATAACGCTCCGTTGGCGATCGCGGCTGAGAGATATCCAAGTTTGAATTTTGTTTCTGACTGCCACTACACTACCCAATCGGCTAATTAGTTGACGATAAGCCTTCTCTCTGCCTATACCTAAATAACGTTTGTGCAGAATTCGCCACCGATATTCCATTGCTTGTTTAGCAATTTCTAGTTCTTTTGGGTTAAGTAAATTAAACCTTTCTAAATCTACTCCCAAAAGCCAGTTAAGAATACTTTCTCTAGTAGTCTGACTTTGTTCTGGACATTCTGTACTTAGTCGCTGTTGCCAATATTGAGCTAGATTTTCCCCATCTTTTGTCATAGCAATATTGCACTCCTCGAAATTAGATTTAGCGATTTAGTAGCAGGTAATAGGTAATAGGTAATGGGTAATAGGTAATAGGTAATGGGTAATAGGTAATGGGTAATGGGTAATAGGTAATTTGACGACCTACTAGTTAGGGAAAGAGGGGATAGGAGGTCACTTGATTTTGGATTGATTCCACCAAACCAGTGTAGAGGTTGAAAATTTGGAATTGACGTTAGCGAAGCGTACGCAGCGCAGGGAGTATTTTCCCGTCCTCAAGTACGGGGACTTATCCCAAATTTTTGTAATCTAAAATCTAAAATCTAAAATTCCCGGTCATTACCCACTACCCATTCATTACCCATTACCCATTACCCATTACCAGCCGAATATACAAATTAGCCTCTAGCTGCACCAATGATGGGATTTTCCACAGAATCTCGATACTGTTGAACGTCTGCTGTGTAAGCAATTGGCAATACAGCTTCTACGTTTTCATGGGGACGAGCAATAATTACCCAAGATTCGAGAGTACCACCATAAACTTTTTCTACAGCATCCACACCGGCTGCCATAGCGGCTTTGACTTCGGAAACATCACCACGAATATTGACGGTAAAGCGAGCGCTACCAACTCTGATATAACCAACGAGGGTAACTCGACCGGCTTTTACCATTGCGTCTGCTGCTGCGAGAACGGCGGGAAAACCCTTGGTTTCTAATGATCCAACAGCTTGTAGTGACATTTTAATCTCCTGTTATGAATATAAAGTTATCGGTTGCTACAAATTATTTTTATGAAGGAATACTTCAATTTTTGATAGCTAACTCTCTTAGAAAATACGGAAAGGTTCGGATTTGGAAGTGAAGTGGATAGGTAAGATTGTTTCCACATTTTCCGGGGGATTGGGAATAATGTAGTGGGTAATAACCTCACCACCATAAACTTCTTCACCAGCGGTAATTCCAGCGGCTACGGCTGTTTGCACTTCCGCAACGTGGCCTCTGACAGCAACTATCATACGACCACTTTCGGCGATACCGTAATAGACAATGGTGACACCAGCGGCTTTAACCATTGCGTCTGCTGATGCTAAAACCGCAGGAAAACCTAATGTTTCAATTACGCCAACTGCCATTGGCATGGCTTGAATCTCCTACGTTTGGGATAACCGATTCCTATTTTACGAGGATTGTGTACCTATTTTAATTTTTGCGGAAATTTTCTTTTTTAACTTTTTTAAATTGATCACTGGGTATTGGTCATGGTGGTACGCACTGATGTAGACTGGAATTTATGTTTCCAAGTTTTCTTCCTGCCGCCGTTGGTCAACTCACAGAACCAACATCCATCGCTTTGGCTCAAAATATCCAAAGTCAGGCGATTAGCACTTTTCTAGCTAATGAATCCATTAATACCACTTATATCCAACAGGGTCACGGTGGTACACCAATTTTATTAATTCATGGTTTTGATAGTTCGGTGTTAGAATACCGCCGACTTTTGCCGTTACTGGCAGAAAAAAACGCAGTTTGGGCTGTAGATTTGTTGGGATTTGGCTTTACAGATAGATTACCGGGGATTGCTTACAGTGCGATCGCCATTAAAACCCATCTCCACTCGTTTTGGCAAACCCTGATTAACCAACCTGTGATTTTGGTCGGTGCATCAATGGGTGGTGCTGCGGCTATAGATTTTACCCTCACCTATCCAGAAGCAGTAAAACAACTGGTATTAATAGATAGTGCGGGATTAAAAGGTAATTCCCCATTAAGTAAATATATATTCCCACCTTTGGACTATTGGGCAACGGAATTTTTGCGAAATCCCAAGGTACGTAAGAGTATTTGTCGAACCGCATACAAGAATCCTAATCTCATCTCTGAGGATGCTTTATCCTGCGGAGAATTACACTTACAAATGCCTAATTGGACTCAAGCCTTAATTGCCTTTACCAAAAGTGGCGGTTATAGTGCTTTTAAATTTCCCCAACTTGCCCAAATTGAGCAACCAACTTTAATTTTATGGGGCGATAGTGATAAAATTTTAGGAACTGGGGATGCTCCCAAGTTTGCCAAAGCTATTCCCCAAAGTAAGCTAATTTGGATTAAGGATTGTGGACATATTCCCCATTTAGAACAACCGCAAATTGTCGCTCAACATATATTAGAATTTCGGAATTAATTTCATAATTCATAAGTTTTATCAGAGGATAAATAGTAAATTATCATGGCTGAATTTAACTGGATTAACGGTCTAATTGGGGGTATCCTCATTGGTATCAGTGCCACTATTCTTTTAGCATTTAATGGTCGGATAGCTGGAATTAGTGGTATGGTTAATGGTGCTATCAGTTTTAATAAAAACGATGCTTGGCGGTGGTTGTTTCTGTTAGGAATGTTAGCTGGTGGTGCTATTTATGAATTTGTTTTGTCACCCCAACCGACTCCTACTTCCAAGTTTGCACCCTTAACAATGATTATTGGTGGCCTTATTGTTGGTTTTGGGACAAGAATGGGAAGCGGTTGTACCAGTGGACATGGAGTATGTGGTTTAGGTCGCCTGTCAATGCGATAGCGAAGCGCTCCGTAGGAATCGCTTATAGCTGTTTTGACTTTTCTTTCCAGCGCCTTTTTAACTGTATTTATTGTCCGTCACTTGTTAAATTAACTTGGTTAATAATAGCTGATTTATTAGTTATTAATTTTATACATTTATTTACTATTTTATGCAAGAGTAAAGTATCCATGAATACTAAACAGTATTTGACAGTTTTTATTTCAGGTTTATTATTCGGGTTGGGTTTAGGGTTTTCTCAGATGATAGATCGAGGACGAGTTATTGGTTTTTTAGATTTAGCTGGAGTTTGGGACCCGACACTGTTGTTCGTCTTAGGAGGTGCTGTTACTGTAACTTTAATCTCCTTTCGCTTTGTATTAAAACTTCCTCATCCGTTATTAGACGATAAATTTTATTTACCTACTCAGAAAAATATTGATTCATCTTTAGTTGTAGGGTCAGCAATTTTTGGTATTGGTTGGGGAATTTCTGGCTATTGTCCCGGACCGGGAATTACTGCTTTAGTATTAGGCATTTTCAACCCTGTATTGTTTTTAATTGGCTTAATTATAGGTTCTTTAACTTATAAGTTTTATAGAGATTTTAATCAATAGTCAAACCTTAATAGTTAACCAATTAGTAATAAGTTGATGAAAAATTTTCAACAAATATTGCAGTACATAACATTTAGGAAAATAAATCAATGAGTTTACCGCTAAATACAGAAAATCTGCAATTATTGATTAATTTAATCCCTGAAGAAAAAATCTCTTTCTGGAAAAGAGTTTTTGAACAATTTGATGTAGATAACAGCAAAACTTTAGATGTGGCTGAATTAGGTGAAGTAATCCACTCAATGGGATGTAGACGGTCAGAAGAGCAGATTCGTATGGCGATCGCCACCATTACCGGCAGTCAAGACACACATATAGTTAACTTTAAGCAGTTTGTGGCTTTGATGCAACTCGATTTACTGGGAATATCAACCTTACCAGGAGAATTAATAACTGAAGCAGCCCCACAAGCTATTACCGAACCAATTCAGATTACTTATTTTATTGATATTCTTTGTATTTGGGCATATATTGCTCAAATTCGGATTGATGAATTGAAATCTACTTTTAAACACCAAATAGTGATTAATTATCACTTTGTTTCCGTATTTGGAGATGCCCGTCACAAACTAGAAAACCGTTGGCGCGATCGCGGTGGATTAGCCGGTTATAGTCACCACGTTCAAGAAGTAGTAGCAAGATTTAATCACCTCAGTGTACATCCAGAAGTTTGGAAAAATGTCACTCCCCATTCCTCCACCTCAAGTCATTTATTCCTCAAAGCTATTCATTTACTAGAAAGCAAAGGGTTAGTGGAAAGCAAAGGAACACAAAGTTGTTGCGAAAGAGCTATTGCTGGTTTACGTCAAGCTTTTTTTCAGGATTTACAGGATATTTCCAATCGAAAGGTACAGTGGTCAATTGCCGAAGCTTTAGAATTTCCTATCAGTCAGATTCAAGAAGAAATTGATAGTGGTGCAGCCTATGCCGAACTGTCGAGAGATTTTCAAGAAGTGAAAGATTATAACGTGACTGTTAGCCCGACAATGATTTTTAATGAAGGACGACAACGTCTCAACGGAAATGTGGGCTATCGGGTTATGGAATCTAATATTCGGGAATTAATTTACAATGTACCTGGAGAAGCATCGTGGTGCTAGATCTGTAAAAATTTATCTCTAGTTGTAGGGTGTGTCAGACTGGATAAATCCTGTAAATAAACAGATTGTTGGTATCTGACGCACCCTACCAATGTGCCAGTTGCGTAAGTCCCGTATTATTCTCACTTTAGTCATATAACCAAGTATTTTGGGAAAAATCCGCACTATCTTGATTGGGCTTTTCTTGCAGTCTTTCTATTGATCTATGAGATTTTTTGTATTGGATAGATTTGGAAATTTGACTACCTTGTTGGCTCAGTTGTGGATAAGATGGTGGAGTAGGTTGTTTTAAAACCTTGATTTCTTCTAGCAACTGAGAGTTAGAATCTGCTAATTGTAATGCAGTTTGTTTCGTCTGAGAAAGTTCATTTGTTAAACGTTCTACCAATGCTTCTTTTTCTGAAAAAGCTGTTTGTAAATCACTAATTTGTTTGATTAAAGTAGATTCTTTTTGTTTTAATGTAGAAACTGTTTTTTGCAATTCTTTAATACTGGCTTCTAGTTCTAACTGATTATTGATGGAAATGACAGAATTATTATCCGTTTGTACTTGAGTTTCCAATACTGCTTCAGCCGAAACCTCAATTACAGGTTCACCTTGTAGGGGTGTAAATTTTGTGGTTTCTTCTTGTATTAAGTTAGAGAGATTTTTTTTAAGCATTACTTTATGAACTCCAATTACGTCGTCATTATTTAATTATACGTCTGGAAGTGACAACAAAATCTCAAATTCCCAATTTCTTGGAAAAATTGACTAAGTAGGTGAACACAATAAAACTAAACTGTGTAAAGAAATGTAAAATCGCCCAAAGCTTCTTCACTCTTGCCTCTTGCCTTGCCATAACGACAATTTTCAACGCCAACCTACTTAGACACTAAGCCAGTTTTACTCTTGACTCCTGACTCCTGCTCTATTAGTCCAGATAATAGGTAAAATTAAGATGTTTACTTATCTATCCTTTTTCTGTTTTGGCTACTATACCTTGTCCTCGTTGTCATCAAATTATTGATAGTCAAGCAATTACTTGTCCTCAGTGTCGCTTATTGCTGAAAGCTTACGGACATCCTGGTATTCCCTTGCACCACGCTCAAGGAAATGATTATTTATGCGACAGTTGTAGTTATCATTTTGATCATACCTGTAATTTTCCCCAATATCCCTATGCTCAAGATTGTCTTCTCTATCAAAATATGGAAGAAAGTACATTAGAATTGCAAAAGCAAAATTCTCATTATAGCTTGAGTATCAGGGTTAATAATTGGATAAAACGCCATCAAACTCTGTTATTAATACTAGCTTTGTTATTAGTTTGCTTATTAATAACCTTGTTTAATGCCTGATTCTCATGGTATTAGCTAAGTAGGTGAACACAATAAAACCAAACTGTGTAAAGAAACGTAAAACCGCCCAAACCCTCTTGCCTTTTGCCTTGCTATAACGACAATTTTCAACGCCAACCTACTTATCTCCTTAAACTTGGTTTAATTCTAAGGTTTCTGGCATAGTTTCCACAGTTGATAAAATCTCTTCCTCAAATATTTCTAAATCAAACCAAAAAGTAGTACCGATACCAACTTCACTCACCAAATTTACTTGACTATGATGCCTGTCCATAATGTTTCTAACAATTGATAAACCTAAACCTGTTCCTTCTAGAGTATGAACTCTATTTTCTACACGAAAGAATCGGTCGAAAATTGCTTGTTGATCTTCTGGTGCGATACCAATTCCTGTATCACTAATTTCAATTCTCACTTTACCAGCATGATGCTGAGAATAAGAATTAGCATCTAGTTGATAGGCACGAATAACTACCTTACCACCGGCTAGAGTAAATTTAAGAGAATTACCAATTAAGTTGCCAAATACTTGCAGCAATAAATCATAATTACCTAAAACAAAAGGTAAATCAGGATTAAGTTCTTGGTATATTTCAATGCCTTTATCTTTGGCATTAAGCTGATAGGTACGTAATGTCTGTTCTATTGCTTGTGGTAAATCTACTTTATCAAAAGTGTAATTTCGACCTGATTCAAGTTTTGATAAATCTAAAACGTCATTAACTAAACGGGTGAGTCTATCAGTTTCATTATTAACTGTTTGCAGAAATTCTTTGCGTTCATCAATTCCTAAATCTTCACCATAATCATGCAGGGTTTCAATATAGGTTTTAATGTTAAATAAAGGTGTGCGTAATTCGTGGGAAATGTTGCTGATAAATTGGCTTTTTGCTTCATTTAGTTCTACCTCACGGCTAATATCTTGGACGGTGATAGCTATGCCTTTAATACTTTCTCGTTGCAGGTTGAGAACTGTGGTTAAAACAATGCGAATTGTGCGTTGAGTAGGTTGTTTTAGGAGGATACGAAATTCGGCACTTTCACATTCACCGACTGCCATTTCATACAAAGTCCGGGATATTTCCATTTGGACACCATGGGGTAAGTGATGCAGTATATTACTACCAACAACATCCAATCCTTCCCAAGCAAAAATCCGTCTGGCTGTAGGATTGACTAATATTACTTGCATATTATTATCAATCAAGACTGCACCATCAGCAATGGTAGAAACTAAGGTTTCTAACTTAGCTTTTTCGGCAGTTAATTCTTCAATATTTTGTTCTTCATAACGTTCTAGTCGTTCTGCCATTTCATTGAAGCTGAAAATTACTTCTCCTAGTTCACCACCTAGAGGTATATCTATCCGTTGTTTAAAATTTCCAGCCGCAATTTGTTTAACACCTACTAGTAATTCTTTAATAGGTTTAGTAATAGTTAAAGCATTAATTACTCCTGCTAAAATTACCATGACCCAAATTGTTATAAAAACGGCAATGGTAACATCACGGGTGAAATTAGTGGATATGACTGCGGTTTGATTAGGGTTAATACCAACTGCTAACACACCTAAGTATTTTTTATCTACTATTAAAGGCACAAATACATCTGTAACTGCGCCATCGGGGGTGTTATGCTGCCTAACCATTGGCTGGTCTTCATCGCCAGGATAATCTTCTGGTAATTGGATATGGCGCTTAATAGTGAGGGAGTTTTCTACCTCTGGTTCCCAAAAAGGAAGACCAAAAAAGATTTGCCCAGTTTCATCAGCGTATAACATATAACGCACGCTAGAAGTGGCACTGAAAAAACGTTGAGAAAATTGGGCAACTTCAGTTAAATTGTGATCGGCAATGAAGGGGGCTACATTTGCCCCCAGGAGTAATCCTAGATCTCGACCAAAGCGGGTATCATTGAGACGTGCATCTTGCTGAATTGTGTTTATAGCCCAGAAGGTTAAACCACTCATGACTAAGGAAACCATGAGGGTGGCGACGGCTAGGAGTTTGGTCTGAAGGGTGAATTCTGACCACCAATTGGCGATACTTGCTGCAAGGGATGCGTTGCCTTTTGCCAGCGCAGCGATCGCTTTTGACGCGCCAGAGACACATTCATCTCGGAAATTTCTGAAAATAGCCAGCATCTTAAAATATAAGTGTTAGTAAGTATTTGAACAAAATTAAATTCAATCGGGTCGTGAGGGAAAAGGGAACAGAAAGACAATGTGTGTAATTAATTTTGTCCGATTACCTCTTCTTTCCTAATTTAACTATGTTTTTGCAGTAATGGTGAAAACTAAGTTGAAACAGAGGTTATGTGATGTGACTATTACAATGTAAAATCGGTAATAATCTCAGGTTCAACATCAAGAATATTTTGACTTTCCCAGTTGGACTCACATTCTAACTCAGTAAATTATTTCCCAAATACTTGTAACCGAATTAAAATTTTTCTACCCTATTTATGACTTCTCCTGAAATACCCCGCAAATCACCCAGTCAAGCGATCGCTGCCAGAATTTTTCACACTGGCAATGTCATCAGTTTATTCATTATGATCACCAGCGGCTTGCAAATTTACAATGCAAACCCTGTCTTTGGTGGGCGTGGTGGATTAAGTATTTTTCCCCTGTTTACTTTAGGTGGTTGGTTGGCTGGAGGCAGACATTGGCATTTTGCAGCCATGTGGCTATTTTCTATAAATCTGTTTTGCTATGGAATTTATATTTTTGTTACCCAACGCTGGAAAAAAAGATTTGTTAGCGACAAAGATATCAAGGCATTACAAAAAACTCAGAATCACCAACGTTTAAACTATGCTTGGCATCGAATTATTTATACAGCCATCATTCCTATTTTATTACTGGCAATATTTACAGGTATAGGAATGTATAAACCTGCTCAATTTTCTTGGATAGTTGATATTTTTGGCAGTTGGCAAGCATTAAGAATTGTCCACTTTGCTTCTGTACCGATAGTGGTAGTATTTGTCTGGTTTCATTGGCGGTTAGGGCAGAATGTAGGCGGCAATGCCTTAACAAAATCTATGTTTTGATAAAAAAAACTAGCAGCATTGAGGAATTAAAATGAATAATCATGAATTTGCACGGAGAAAGTTTTTACAAATTTCCGGTTTGTCGAGTATGAGTTTATTACTGGGTGGTTGTGGTACACCCATGTTTGCAGATTTTGTAGGTAAACTGTCTGAACCTCTCAATCAGAAATTTGAAGAGTTAATATTTCAACCTCAAAAGCCAGTTCCAGAATTTTTACCTAGTCAAATTGAACCAAGTCAATTAATAATTAATAGCTTTAAATCTACACCAATTATTGATTTAGAAAAATATCGTTTAATTATAGATGGCGAAGTAAATCATCCTCTGAGTTTGAGTATGGCAGATATTCAAGCCTTACCTCTCACTTCCATGATTATTCGTCATGTTTGTGTAGAAGGTTGGGCAGCAATTGTGCAATGGGGTGGCATTCGTTTGCGGGAAATTATCGCCCTTTCTCAACCTAAATCTCAGGTTAAATATGCCTATTTTAAATCAGCAGATGGTTATTATGAAAGTTGGGATATCGCTTCAGCTTTACACCCACAAACCCTATTAGCTTATCAAAAAAATGGTGCAGCTTTGCCTGTGGAAAATGGTGCGCCTTTGCGATTAGCTTCACCCATTAAACTTGGCTATAAACAAAGTAAATGGGTAACACGAGTTACCCTCACCAGTAAATTATCAAATGCTAAAGGTTATTGGGAAGATATGGGTTATGAATGGTTCGCTGGATTGTAAATTGAAGAAGGAGTCAAGAGGTAGGGGCGCAGGGCCTGCGCCCATTCAGGAGTTCAGGAGAAAGAAAATTATCCAATAACCAATTACCTTATTTTTTTACTAAAATATAGGCATTTGTATATTCAGGTAATTTTTGAATATATTGTTCAAAATCTTTTTCACTAGCAAAAGTTCCTGCTAGGAAATCAAGTTGATAAAGGTTGGGTAAAAATGCCCCACCTGTATCGGCAATTACGCCCATTTTTAACCGTTTTTGATTGTCTTCAGTGACAATTATTCTGCCTAAACCAATGTTTAGCACATCTCCTGCAAATGTTACTCCTGGTTTGATGGATATTTTAGCATCTATTTTATATCCATAACCTTTAATTGCATCAACTTCTTGAAAATACCAATAACGCTTTTGTGCAGTGGCTTTTAAACCCCGAATATAGGACATTCCATTATTTTTGTCTACGTTTAAAAACTCTTTAGTTCCATCAGTAAAATTAACTAAAACAGTTCCCTGCATTAGTGCTGCCTCTAAACCATTGCGAGTTAAATAAGCAATAGGTTTAACTTTGCCAAATTCCTTACCTCCAGGTTCATAAATACCTGATAGAACATCTTGTTTTGTATATTGAGTGTAAAATTTATTTTGACTTAATTCTTCCTTAATAGCATAAATTGGTGTATTGTATTTAGAAGTTTTTTGTCGAGAACCGGGATGAATAAAAGCTGCATATTTAGTAATTCTTAATTTTTTCTGTTGGGGATTTTCTGGGTTATGGGCAGACCATTTAATTACGCGAAAATTGGCGTTAATAAAGTTAGGATCTTGTAACCGAGTTGTCCGCTTATTAGAAATGTCTTCTTCTAAGACGACAATCATAAAATCTAATGTTTTTAGAATATCTTTAACGGTAACTCCTTGAGTTACTAAGATACCTGTGCGTTGAATATCGGGATCTTCTTGAGAGTATTGTTGAAAGTATTTTCTAGTATTGGTGAGTACGGTTAATAAGTCAGCCTGATTAAAATTTATGGGGTTATTTGGTAATTTTCCTGCTGTCAATACTTGATTAGAATTAATACTATATTGATATTTTTGCCATTCATTAATAACTGAATAAAATGTGGACTTTTCATTATTTTTGGCATTTATATTAGATGGTTTTGGCGTAGGTAAATTATTAGAAAATACTTGAATTGGAGGATTTTCTATTTGGGATAATGATACATTTTTAACAATTTGTTGCTGTTGAATTGGTTGCTTGCTAGTGAAGACAATTACTAATAAAGCAGCAATAAATACTGTAATTTTGAATTTTTGATTAAATAGAATACGCATAATTCATGAAGACCAACAGTGATTATGCCCCATTTTAGCATTCTCAGAAATGTTGACAATGGAAAATATGCCTAATTATGATGATTAATCATTCATTTCCTTTAAGGTAGCTAATGCTGAAGGTGATAAACGACTAAGATAGCGGAATATCCAATATTTAACTATAGTGTCTAAAATTACAGGAAATGTGGCAATAAACATAAAGATATAATTTCTATTTGCTGGTAAACCTAAGTGTTCTGTAAATCCTTCCAGAATTACTTCCCAACCATGGGGTGAGTGAAAGCCGACAAATACATCTGTAGATAGGATAATTAAAAAAGCTTTAGCACTATCGCTTAAGCCATAAACAACTTGATCTATAAAGTGTTGAAGAGAAATAATATCTTTTGTACTAAAAACAATAACCAATGCAAAAGCAATTAAGGCTATAATATCAGCAAAGATATTACTAATGGCATTGGTACTTTTATGTTGAAATTCTGCTGCTAGTTCTATGGCTTTGGCTTTAATCTTGGATTCTCGATTTTCTGGAGAGATTTTAGTTTCTGAATCCAGTAAACTTTCAAACTTTAATTTTGCTGTAAATATTTTTAATTCATGAAAGGCTTTTTCTTCCATTTCTTGATTAAGAAAAATTTGCCCGGAGTGATCGTTTCTCAGATTTTCTACTATGGGAAGAATAAACAGCCGTTTGGACAGGTGATGAGTTAGCAGGGGAATTATTATCAATAATAATAAGAATTTGACGGCTATAGTTGTCCTCTGTCTGGATATTTGATATTTTTTAATAAATTCTTGATCTGCATTTGGAGATATATCACTGAGAATTTTCTGGAATGTTTTCCCGATTGATTTGGGAAATATGCCCGTTTTTAAGAATGTAAATGGTGGTGAGGAAACATCTTGATTAGATCGTGATGATTTTTTCATAGTTAGGATAAATCAGAGGTTAGATGTAGCCATGATCAATGCCTACAACTATAACAATTAAAAAGGTTGATGTTCAACTATAAAATAAATACCATTTTATTGTAGTGTATTACCAGTTTGATCTAATTTAACTGAGAGGGTAGTTGAAAATTTAGAACAATGGTAAAAACACATCTCAGTATAGGCTAAAGGCGTGATTTGTCAAAAAATCTTAATATATTTTCCTAATTGAAGTAGGATGGCTATATTTAGTGTAAAAATACTCCTACTGAAAACTTGCTGCAAAAGAAAAATTATGACTATGTATCCTAACCTCAACCGGGCATTTTCTCATCCTGTGCTAAAAGTAATTAGCGGTTTGAATAACTTCAATGCTGCTAGTGTGGCTGCGACTGTGAAAGCGGCTGATTTGGGTGGTGCGACTTTTGTGGATATTGCTGCTGATGTGGATTTGGTAAGATTGGCGAAAAGCTTGACTAAATTACCTATTTGTGTGTCTGCGGTTGAACCGGAGAAATTTGTCACTGCTGTGGCTGCTGGCGCTGATTTGATTGAAATTGGTAATTTCGATGCTTTCTACGCCCAAGGACGCAGATTTGAAGCTGCTGAGGTTTTGGAACTAACTCGCCAAACCCGTGCCTTGCTGCCAGAAATTACCCTATCTGTAACTGTTCCCCATATTCTTACCTTAGACCAACAGGTACAATTGGCTGAAGATTTGGTGAAAGCGGGTGCTGATATTATTCAAACTGAAGGTGGTACTAGCAGCAATCCCATTCACTCCGGTACTTTGGGTTTAATTGAAAAGGCTGCTCCTACTTTAGCCGCTGCTTATGAAATTGCTCGTGCGGTTTCTGTGCCTGTACTGTGTGCTTCTGGTATTTCTAATGTTACTGCACCTCTAGCGATCGCCTCTGGTGCATCTGGTGTTGGTGTAGGTTCTGCTATTAACCAACTCAATAGCGAAATCGCCATGATTGCTGCTGTGCGTAGTCTAGTAGAAGCTTTAGCGACTGCAAATATTCGCACATTTGCTTAAGAAGTAAAAGGCAAGAGGCAAGAGGCAAGAGGCAAGAGGCAAGAGTAAAGATATTCTCCGCTGCCCCCCCTGCCCCCTGCTTCTTCTCACCCCGACAATTCAAGATAAACAATTTTTCAACGTATCAATGACTTTATCTTGTTGTTCTTGCTCCAATTCGGGGAACATGGGTAAAGATAAAACTTCTTGACTTGCTTGCTCTGCTGCTGGTAATTGTCCTGGTTGATAACCTAAATTTTTATACACTGGCTGCAAATGTAAGGGTAAGGGATAGTAAATCATGGAATTAACCCCCTGTTCCTGCATTTGATTTTTTACGGAATCTCGATATTTACCACTAGCACCATTGCGTCTTTCTCCAGAAATCCGAATAGTGTATTGATTCCAAACACCAACTCCCCCAGGAAATTCTTGGGGGACAATAATATCAGAAACTTGGCTGAGTTGTTGGTAATAATAATCAGCAATTTGCTTACGTCTAGAGTTCCAAAGATCAAGATAGCGCAGTTTAATTTGCAGAATTACGGCTTGAATGGCATCTAAACGACTGTTGACACCGATTTCCTCATGAATATATCTTACTTTACTCCCATGTTCTCGCAAAACTCGTAGTTGAGTAGCGATCGCTGGATCATTCGTGGTAATTGCCCCACCATCACCGCAACCACCAAGATTTTTGGTAGGGTAGAAACTAAAACAACCAATATGTCCAATACTCCCAACTTTTTGATTTTCCCAACTTGCACCGGTAGCCTGAGCGCAATCTTCAATTACTCTTAAATTATGAGCTTTGGCAATCTCCATTAATCCTGTCATATCCACAGGGAGTCCAAATAAATGCACTGGCATAATTGCCTTGGTTTTTGATGTAATCGCTGCTGCTACTTTTTCTACATCTAAATTGAATGTAGTCGCATCAATATCTACAAATACTGGTATTGCCCCGACAGCACTGATAACTTCCGTTGTCGCAAAAAAAGTAAAGGGTGTGGTAATAACTTCATCACCTGCCCCAATTCCTAAAGCCCGTAATGCTAAAAACAGAGCATCAGTACCAGAGTTACAAGCTACGCATTCACTGACACCATGATAATCTGCAAACTGTTGTTCAAAATCTGTAACTGCTGGACTACCAATATAACGCCCAGAAGCCAGAACCGCCAAGACAGCAGCACTTACTTCAGTTTCAATGGTGGCATATTGTTGTTTAATATCAAAGGCGGGAATCGAATTTACACTTTTAATCATGAGTTTTTATTTGTAAAGGAGTCAGGAGTAAGAAGTCAGGAGTCAGGAGTCAGAAAGAAGATTTTTCCCTTCCCTCTCCTGTGACAACCCGATTTAATTTTTTCAACTACTTATGCTAAAGTTTTCAATCGTTAAGAGGTGGATAAATTATGCCAGAGCTAATCAAGTTAGATATGGTAGATTTGGCTTTAGCGATGGGTTTAATGGCGATCGCCATTGGCATATCGGCATGGGAGAAATTAGGACTAGAATTAAATTTAAGCGTAGCTACTGGTAGAACTATCCTCCAACTACTTGTACTAGGATACATTTTCGACTTCATTTTTGCCGTTAACAATGTTTGGGCGGTAGTGGGAATTTTAGCAATAATTCTGACAATTACGGCAATTATTACTCGCAACCGCATCAGTCAAAAAATTCCACAAGTCTTACCTTTAGCTGGAAGTGCGATTTTTGTCAGCACCTCCTTAACATTGCTTTACACCAATTTTTTGATTATTCAACCAGAAAGATGGTATGAACCACGTTATATCATTCCTTTAGCTGGTATATTGCTGAGTAATGCCATGAATGCAGCCGCAATAGCCGGAGAACGTTTAGTTAGTAGTATCAACCAATTTCCCACAGAAATAGAAACCCATTTAAGTCTGGGTGCAACACCTGAACAGGCAATTAAGCCATACCGCAAAGAAGCGATTCGTGCTGCAATTATGCCGACTTTGAATCAAATGATGTTGATCGGTATGGTGACAATACCAACCTTCACCAATGGACAATTATTAGCCGGTATCACACCGCTAGAGGCTGTATCCTATGAGATTTTAATTATTTTTATGGTAGCTGTCACCAATTTGTTAACAACTATTTTAATTACCAAGGGTTTATGTCGGCAGTTTTTTAATTCTGCCATGCAGTTGGTTCGGTAATGGGTGATTGGCGAATAATTCTTGGTCAACAATTCGCAATATTACTGGAAGCTGAAGATAAGTAAGGTTAAAATTACAAGCAATGTCTAAACCTGAAGTAGAACTATGAAGACGGCTGAAAAACTGGCTGCTGGTTGGCTACTCACACTTGGATTCATGTTTTTGGCAATATCAGTTTCAGAAATCATAGATAAATCAGCGCAATCAGGAGTAATAGTATATCCGGTGGAGGGGGAACAGGTATTTTCTGCTCCCAATGCGGTTCAGAATAGCAAAGATACAATTGTAGGCGGAATAATTTTTGGTGTTCCTAGCGCGATATTGGGGAGTTGGTTAGCATTAGGTTTGTATAAACAAAGTCAACAAGAGAAAAAAGCCTTAAAACAACAAAACAGCGAACAATTGCAAGCGCAATTTTATCAAATGTTACTACAAAATCAAGGAAGAGTAACTTTGTTAAATTTTGCCATGCAGTCCCAATTACCGGCAGCGGAAGCTAAACAATATTTAGATGAGAAAGCTAAAGAATTTAATGCGAATTTTCAAGTAACTGAAGAAGGGGGTAGAAACAGCTAGATAATTTCTACCCATAACTATCCTTATCTTACTGTTTGTCTAAGTCTTCAATAAGTTGATCAACAAAATCCCTTAACCGTTGCGGCCAGTCAGGGACGGTTTTAATTTTCTCCCTTTGCCCTTTCCGACCTTTAAAACAAATTGGTTGAGCGTCT
>NZ_JADEWA010000193.1:0-9401 GCF_015207865.1 Dolichospermum sp. LEGE 00246 | reverse complement strand
TGTATAAGAGACAGCCCCTACCCCCTGCCCCTCTAACCTATGTCCTTATCTGACGCAGTACCTGCTCTACTTGTCCTAGCAGATGGCTCTACTTATCGTGGTTGGTCTTGCGGTGCTACAGGAACCGCCATTGGCGAAATCGTGTTCAACACTGGTATGACCGGATATCAAGAAGTGTTAACCGATCCCAGTTACTGTGGTCAAATCGTCATTTTTACTTATCCCGAGCTAGGAAACACTGGTATTAATTCCGAAGACGAAGAATCAAATCAACCCCATGTTAAGGGAGCGATCGCTCGCAATATATGTCATAAACCTAGTAACTGGCGTTCCACCCAATCCCTACCCAACTACCTGCAACAGCACCACATTCCCGGTATTTACGGCATAGATACCCGCGCCCTCACCCGGAAAATTCGGATGTTTGGGGCAATGAATGGCGGCATTTCCACCGCAATTCTCGACGAAACAGAATTGTTAGAAATGGTACAAGCAGCACCCAACATGACAGGCTTAAACCTAGTCAAAGAAGTCACCACACCAACCGTTTACGAATGGATGGAAGCCACAGCCACCCCTTGGGAATTCAACCCCGAAGCCATAGCTAAAATTAGCGAAACCTTCACCGTCGTCGCCCTAGACTTTGGAGTCAAGCGGAATATCTTACGCCGTCTCGCCAGTTATGGATGTCGCGTCATAGTTGTTCCTGCCGATACACAACCAGAAGAAATTCTCAAATACAATCCAGATGGTATTTTCCTCTCCAACGGACCAGGAGACCCCGCCGCCGTCACAGAAGGTATCAACACCACCAAAGCCTTACTAGAGAGCCAAAAGCCCATATTTGGCATTTGTATGGGACACCAAATTTTAGGTCATGCCCTGGGAGCAGAAACCTTTAAACTAAAATTTGGACATCGCGGTTTAAATCAACCTGCTGGCTTACAAGAAAGAGTGGAAATTACCAGCCAAAACCACAGTTTTGCTCTGAACCCAGACTCCTTACCCACAGCCACAGTTGAAATCAGCCATTTGAACCTCAATGATCTGACCATAGCTGGAGTCCGTCACAAGACCCTACCTGTGTTTTCTGTCCAGTACCACCCAGAAGCCAGTCCTGGACCCCATGATGCCGATTACTTATTTGAGCAGTTTGTCCTAAAAATGCAAGCAGCACGGCAATAAATTTTAGATTTGGGATTGCCGATTTTAGATTGAACTCGCATTTTACATTCACAAACTTGGATTCATGCCAGCAGGGGTAAAGCATAAACCCCAAAAAATCTAAAATCTAAAGTCTAAAATCTAAAATTCCCAGGTGATGATGGACATTGGTAATTAGTAAAAAATTTTGCCAGTTTCCAACATAGACAAATTGCTCAAAAACCATCTATACTAGAACGTTTACTTTTAGTAAAAAGAACGAGGAGAAAATCATAGCTGAACCACTAAATCTAACCGTGAGCCTGAGAGGTACACGCGAAGTCCGCGATAGCTGTCAGCTATTACGCCTCACAGGTTTATTAGACGCTTTCTCTGAGCCGACATTCACTAAAGTAATTGGCAGTAAAATTGAAGAAGGCCCAAAAAACATTATTTTGGATCTCTCACGCATTGACTTTGTGGATAGCTCTGGCTTAGGTGCGCTTGTAAGACTAGCCAAACTGGCTAAACCTGAATCTAAAAGTGAAGGCAGTTTCCAAATTGTCACTAATGCTCGTGTCACCCAAACGGTTAAGCTTGTTCGTTTAGAAAAGTTTCTCTCCCTACAAGTTTCAGTTGAGGCAGCCCTAGAAAACATCCCAGCAGATTGATTGCTTGAATGGAAAATCTAAATTAAGCTATCCGATGTCAAATCTGGATAGCTTAATTTTTGGATTACAGTAGAAGTTAAGAGTCTCTTTCCGTATGGCTTTTACCTCAGGTTCTGGATCTCATTCAACTACACACCGCCATCTCAAAGAAGAACCCCCATTTAATGTATTATGTTGAGAGTTAAATATAATTTAAGTTGTTTTAGATAATGACGGCAAAAATTGTCTCCCGATGTAGTGCTTTTTTAAGGAATGATTAATCTGTGAAGTCCAAGGAGGAAACAGGCGAACACGAAGAAGATGAAACCGCTACACAGCATTCATCAGATATTTACCCGTGGTTGGTAAATGCGACGCAACTACCCCAGCAAATATCCCCAGCCCAAATAAAACAGATATCTCCTTCAGCATTAGCCTACTTGGGGGACGCAATTTACGAATTATATGTTAGAATGGTTTATCTGTGGCCACAACAACGATTGGAAAATTACCATCGTTCCGTAGTGGATCAGGTAAGAGCAGAAACACAAGCGATACATTTGCGAATGTTAACTCCTTACTTGAGGAGTAACGAATTAGAAATTGTTCGCAGAGGTCGTAACTCTGCTACGAGTCGTCATAAACGACTAAATCCCGAAATTTATCAACAGGCAACTAGTTTAGAAACCTTAGTTGGCTACCTATATCTTACTGATTACCCCCGTTTAACCGAGCTATTACAAAAACTTCCCCTAGAGAAATAGTGAGAAGCTACATCTGGCGATTGTTACTGATTTGTAATTGTTCATTAAATTAATGTCATCGGGCTGTTCACTCATTTAAATCAAATCTCAATACTGTTATGACAAGTCAACCAAAGAAAAATCATTCCGGCGGACAACCAAAACGTGGTCAGCCAGTAAAAATTAAGGGTAAGCGCGTTGTGCCTCAACCTAGCCGTAATCAAGGCAAAAGTGATGGTAAACCCCTTTCCGTTAAACCCCGGACATCTCGCTATGCTTCTGAACCATCCCCAGAGGTTAGAGGAGACAGAGAAGGTAACTCCTATTCTGCAAAACCTCGGACATCTCGCTATGGTTCTGAACCATCCCCAGAGGTTAGAGGAGACAGAGAAGGTAAATCCTATTCTGCAAAACCCCGCTCTCGCTACGGTTCTGAACCATCCCCAGAGGTTAGGGTAGACAGAGAAGGTAAATCCTATTCTGCAAAACCCCGCTCTCGCTATGGTTCTGAATCATCCTCAGAAGGTAGGGGAGACAGAGAAGCTAAATCATTCTCAGTTAAACCTCGGACATCTCGCTATGGTTCTGAATCATCCTCAGAAGGTAGGGGAGACAGAGAAGGTAAATCATTCTCAGTTAAACCTCGGACATCTCGCTATGGTTCTGAACCATCCTCAGAAGGTAGAGGAGACAGAGAAGGTAAATCATTCTCAGTTAAACCTCGGACATCTCGCTATGGTTCTGAACCATCCTCAGAAATCACCTTAGCAAATGAAGGTAAATCCTTCACCAGTAGATATCGTCCTTCTTATCAGTCTTCCCAGCAACTTCCAGAAATTACATCCACAGAAGAGACTGATTTAATCTATGGTCGTCATCCAGTTTTGACGGCGTTGGAAAATGAACGCAGTATTAACCGTCTCTGGATTACTACTCGTCTTCGTTATGATCCCAGATTCCATCATTTGATTTTACAAGCCAAGGATAATGGCGCAGTTATTGATGAAGTTGAACCAATACGGTTAGACCAAATTACTGGTCGCGCTAACCACCAAGGCATAGCGGCTCAAATTGCCCCTTATACCTATATTGAATTAGAAGACCTCATTGCTAAGTCTAAATCTATTACTGATCCTGTCATTGTAGTTGCTGATGGTATTACTGATCCCCATAATTTAGGGGCGATTATTCGCACGGCGGAAGCTATTGGCGCTCATGGTTTGGTGATACCCCAAAGAAGAGCAGCGGGAATTACTTCTACTGTTGTAAAAGTGGCAGCAGGTGCATTAGAAACCTTTCCTGTATCTAGAGTTGTCAACCTGGGTCGCGCTTTAGAACAGTTAAAAGAACAAGGCTTTTGGATTTATGGAACTGCGGTTACAGGTAGCGAACCATTACAAAGTGTTAAGTTTAGCGGACCGGTGGTTTTAGTTGTGGGTGGTGAAGGCGAAGGTCTGGGGATGTTAACACAACGTTCTTGTGATGTTTTGGTGTCCATTCCCTTACAAGGTAAGACTCCTAGCCTCAATGCTTCAGTAGCAACTGGTATGGCACTTTACGAAATTTATCGTCAAAAATCGCAGAATACACTGTATCTTGATAAACTACAGACAATTGCTTTGAAAAAACAATAGTACAAAAGCTGATCTCGTGGATATTTGTCTACGAAATCAGCAACTGTAAAAGACAATAAATTTAATCTATTTGCACACGCCCAGTTATCACGTTTATAAATCGGCGAAAACTATGACAACGATTTGGCATAACTTCCAAGAGAGGTTAATTAGTACATTCAATGGACTCGGTCTTGCTTGGTGGGTAGAAGTTGTTACACAAAATCCCAGTTGTACATACTACTTCGGTCCATTTTTCAGTTCTGCGGCAGCTACTAAAGCCAGTAATGGCTATGTAGAAGATTTGGAAATTGAAGGGGCGCAGGGAATTATAGTGAATATCAAACGCTGTAAGCCTACTGTTTTAACAATTGCTGAAGATTTGGGGGAATGGATTGACCGTAAAGTAAAGCCTGTCTTTAGCGGTCAAAATTAGTCTAATTACCAATTCCAGAGGCTGTTATCGTTCCCAGGCTAATCCTGGGAACGAGTTATGCCTAATTTAAACTTTCATGATTTGGGGGTTAATGGCTAACCAATTGTCAATGTCTCCTAATAACTGTTGGGGTATTTCCCAAGGGAAAAGATGGGCTGTGTTGGGGTAACATTGCCATTGGGAGTTGTGAATGTGTCGGGCTGTTTCTAAACTGGCATCAGCGGTAATGTGGCGATCTTGTTCACCAGCAAGCACTAGGCTGGGACATTGGATTTGCCAAAGGTCTGGGGTGCGATTATAACCTGCTCTAATGGCACTGTAGAGGGCATTTGTGGCGGCTGATGAGGTTTGTAAGTAGGCTGGTAGGGCATCCCTAGCTATGTAATTGTAAGCTGTGGATGTGTGTTGTTGAATCAAGTAGCGAAAGAGCGATCGCTTGCCAAAAGTATTAATATTCCATTCCCAACTGGGTTTTATATAGTTTAATATACCAGCAATTCCTGTATAAATATTGTCTTGCCAAGAAATTCGGGGATGATTGCCCCAAGGTCTAGCGGCTGTGGCTACTAAAATTAAGCCTGTGATGCGTTGGGGTAGACGCATGGCTAGTTCCATCGCTAAAATGCCTCCTAGCGACCATCCCAATACTAAGCATTTTTCTATTTTCAACCGATCTAATAAGGCTTCTATGTCGTCTAAATGGTCTTGCATTTCAAATTTACCCTGAAACCGACTTTTGCCGTATCCGCGTAAATCTGGGGCAATAGTTTGGTAGCGTTGTGATAAATGATTGGTGAAGATGGCAAGGCTACGTCCCGAACCAGGATGACCATGTAAGCCCAGGATGGGAAATCCTTGACCTTGGGTGTAGAAGTGAAGTGGTACAGTTCCAGATGTGCTATTTCCCATAAATACCTATTGTATAGCCAATATCAGGAATTAAGTAATTGGACAAAAATAGTTACAGTCATTGCGAGGGAAGGGAAGCAATCACCAGGGTTGTGATTGCTTCATTTCACTTCGTTCCATATGGCTAACGCAATGACATTGTGTAATTAATTCTGTCTCACTACTCAAGCGATCGCACTGTTATTTCTGACAAAGAAACCTTTACACCTTGACGCTGTAATTCTTAGAGGAAAAGGTTATAGTTTGCTTATATTAACAATTCAACAAATTCTTGAAATGAAATACTACGTAATTTATGATGGACAGTGTAACCTCTGTGTAAATGGAGTACGTATATTAGAAAGTTTAGATCAAGGAAAACTGTTTAATTATGTTCCCATGCAAGATAAAGAAACATTATCAGGATGGGGGATTACGCCCCAAGATTGTGAGCAGGGCATGATTTTAATCAATGCTGAACAACTTTCACAACGTTGGCAGGGTAGCGATGCCATTGAAGAAATTGGACGGTTGTTACCTACAGCGGGCTTTGTTGATATTTATCGGGGCTTACCTGGCATGAAATGGTTAGGCGATAAATTCTATGAACAAATCCGTGATCATCGTTATACCCTATTTGGAAAACGTGATACTTATGAATCTGTTTATTGTGTTGATGGTAGTTGTAAAAACAATTAACCCGCTTAAAAATTTCATACTGCGATAGCGATCGCGCTGCTGCAAGCAGTTCGCTTTGTTTATCCTAGACCTGATATTACTCAAACCCGGTTTTATCAAGAGGTGTTAGAAATTGGTGAGAAAAAAGGTTTACAACAAGGCGTGCAACAAAGAGAAGCAAATTTCACTATTCGTTTACTAAAACGCCGTTGTGGTAATTTAACTGCTATTCAAGAGCAAAAAGCAAAAAGTGCGTTTGCGTAGCATTCCGTAGGAATCGCTCTCCATTTCTCAATAATTTAATCCAGGGTTTACACTTAAATTAAGAGAATTTTAAGTAGGTTGGCGTTGAAAATTGTCGTTATGGCAAGGCAAAAGGCAAGAGGCAAGAGGGTTTGGGCGATTTTACGTTTCTTTACACAGTTTGGTTTTATTGTGTTCACCTACTTATCTTATTTTTTTCAAAATGAGAATTACTGATCTGTTGTAATCTTGTTTGCTATTAAATGTAAAGTATGATCGGGCTAATATTTGATTTGTGGGAATCCCCCATTAATTTATTCTGACTACTGACTCCTGCTTCAATAAAATAGGAATTGAGAAGCGAAAAGTTATCCTCATCACTTCTCATAAGACTACTCCTTACACTTACTGTAATTAGAACACTTAATTAATAAGTGCCACCTCTAGCTAAAGGTGCAGATTTATTGGCAATAACCATGAAACTGGTATAAAATATTGCCAAACCATCAGATTTTATTGTTTACCTTGCAATATTTCTTCTACTTCTGTGAGTTTTACAGGTCCAGCAAAATTTGGACTGGTGATAATAAAAGATGGTGTACCACCTAATCCTAATTGTTGGGCTAATAATAGGTCTTTTTCGATGGATTTATTAGCTAATTTGCGATCATTGTCAAATTTTGTGAGGTTTAAATTGAGCTTTTTGGCAATATCTAAATATAAAGTCTCACCCAATTGTTTCTGATTGGTAAACAGGGCATCATGATATTCCCAAAACTTACCTTGTTTATATGCTGCTGTAGCTGCTGTAGCTGCGGGTAATGCTTGATCATGAATTTGATAAAGGGGAAAATGTTTATAAACTAAGGTGAATTTATTCGGATATTTTGCCAATAAATCTTTGAGTGTTTGATGTGCTTCGGCACAATAAGGACATTCAAAATCTGAAAATTCTATTAATACCGTTTTTGATTTGGTTGCACCAATTGTGGGAGAATCACCAATTACGGATTGAGGATTTGCTTGAAAATTATTGATAAATTCTTGCCGTGATTTTTGGATATTCTGTTGCTGTTGCTGCTGATATGCTCCCACAGATTCAATAATTATTTCTGGGTGTTTGCGGATAATTTCTAGAACTTGTTTTTCTAGTTGGGGGTCTATTTTAGTCTCAGCTTGGACGGGAAGTGACCAGCTTAATATCAGACAGATCAAGCTAACAATTGCTAAATTGCGAAAATGAGTAAAAATTTTGAACATTTGTCAAAGATAGATAACTAGCAATGTAATTTTATCAAGTAGCGGAGAAAACAGCAGTTGTAAAAATTATCTCTATGTCTTTTATCATTATCAGTATTATTGGTTTAAACTTGGCTGAATAGGGAAGAGATAGAGGGGTAGGGAGCAGGGGGAAATAATTACCAACTGACAACTGACCACCTAAACCAAAAACTTGGATTAATACAAAAATAAATTATGAACAGTAAAATTTTGGCAACATCTGTATTTTTACTCAGTGTGAGCTTATCAGGTGCAGTTCAAGCTGCAAGTTATGAGGATATTAGGCAGTTATTGGCAAATAAAAAGTGTCCAAAATGCTTTCTTGGTAACGCTGGATTAGTCATGGCTGATTTAGCTGGGGCAAATTTAAACGGTGCTAATCTTGTGGGTGCTAATTTAAGTCGGGCAAATTTAGCCGGTGCGGATTTGCGGGGTGCAAATTTAAGCGGTGCAAGTTTATTTGGTGTGAATTTAAGTGAGGCTAAACTCAGTGGTGCAAATTTAACTGGTGCTGATTTAAGAGATACCTATTTAATGAATGCTGAATTGAAAGGTGCGAATATTACAGGTGCAAATTTTCAAGGTGCGGTAGGAATACCTTCGCAAATTGCTAAATCAGAGGATTTTTATGCTTGGGGTGTAGCAGCGGCAGAAAAGGGAAATCTTAAACCAGCTATTGATTATTTTAGCCAAGCGATCGCTCTTAAACCAGACTATGCCGGCGCATATTTAGCCCGTGGTATTGCTAGTTATCAAAGTTTAGACAGACAAAAGGCCTTACAAGATGCCCAAATAGCAGCAGAATTATTTGAAAAAGACAAAAATACCGAAGGATTGAAAACAACGCAAGCTTTTATTACAGAATTAAAAACGCCTTACTCAGAAACAGTGAGTGCGGGTAAACCCAGCTTTATGGACTTTGTAGGGAGTTTAGGTTCAGTCTTATTACAGTTTTTCCCCTTCTAGTCCCCATTTTATCCAGAAAATTAGGTTTAAAAGCCTTTTCTAATTACTTAAAAACAAGTATTATTGCTAGTAAGGATACTTAATCACTACCAAGACAATCATACTACTGACAAGATGGATACTAGAGCATTTCCTAATTTAGCCCCAGAAGACCGCTTAAATAAAATTACCGACATTTTTGATACTCCAGCAACTTTAGACCGTTTGTGTCAGGTTAGCGGTGGTCATGTGCGCGATATTTTAAAGTTATTAAACCCCTGGATTATGAAAGATAAAAAATTTCCTCTCCAGGGTAATACTTTAGAGCAGATTATTCGTGAACGACGTAATGAAATGTCTTTACCTATTTCTGCTGAAGAATGGGAATTATTACGCCGTGTCAAAGAAACTAAAGAAGTTAGTGATGATCAAGGATATCAGAAATTAATCCGCAGTAGATTTGTCTTTGAATATCGAGATCAAGGTGAATTATGGTTTGACGTAAATCCGATTTTAGCAGAATCGGAAAAATTGTCTGAATCAGGATTTGCAGGATTAAAGGATTTGCAGGATTAATATTTTGTCTGATAGCGTAGCGTGGCGTTAGCCATATCAGGATATCCAGGATTTAAGAATTAACAGGATTTATATTTCGTCTGATAGCGTAGCGTGGCGTTAGCCATATCATGATTTCCAGGATTTAAGGATTAACAGGATTAAGGTATATATATCATAGCCCCCTCCTCGCTTGCGGGGAGGGGGTTGGGGGTGGGGTTCTTAC
>NZ_JADEWA010000192.1:0-9511 GCF_015207865.1 Dolichospermum sp. LEGE 00246 | reverse complement strand
CCTCTACCCCCTGCCCCCTGCCCTCTGCCCTCTACCCCTACCTACTTACCAGTTACCAAATAGGGAGAATTAATGGGTTGAACACGACCGGCATTAACCAGGGCTTGATATACAAAAGCCGCAATATCAGCTCTAGTTGCTTGACGCTGAGGTGCAAGTTCTTTAACAGTGGGATAGTTAATGACTAATTGCCGTGAAGTTGCGGCTGCTACTGGACTAACTGCATAACTGGGAATTTGACTAGCATCAGTATAGAAGTTAATCACAGTCTGAGTATTCGCAGTTAAACCCAAACCATTAGCTAAAGCAACTATTGCTTGCACTCTAGGAATTTGTTGTTCTGGTTTAAAGGTTAAATCAGGATAACCAGACAGGAACGGACTACTAGAAGCTGTTTGAATGGCGCTATAAGCCCAATAATTGCTTTTGACATCGTTAAAAGTAATGCCTTTGCGTGTTGCTGAAGGTTTAAAAGCCTTATTGATAATGGCAGCAAATTGAGCGCGAGTTACAGGTTCATTGGGTTTAAAACTACCATCTGGAAAACCAGCGATAATATTTTGAGAAGCTAAGGCTTCAATGTAAGCTTTTGCCCAATAACCTGTTTGTACATCTTTAAAAGCAGTATTTACAGTATTTCCAGTATTCCCAGTATTGTTATCGGGAGGTGTAGTCACCTTAGCCGCGACAAAATCCACAGCACCAAAAATCCGTTTCTCGTTGATATCGTTACCAATAGCGACAATTTTGCCTTTAGTAGCATTGTTCAGGTCATAACGGGCATTATCACGGATGAGATTACCACCAGGATTTTCACTCGTACCCAAGTTAGGAACTGCACTAATAGTAGAGACAATACCATCTCGTTTATTACTGCGAATGGCATTTTTACGGAGTGTGGGTTTTGCAGTTTCCGAGATAAAAAGACCGTCTGTATTTTGGGTGATATTGTTACTTTCTAATAAAGGTGTGGAACTACCACCAATCGCTACACCAAAACCAGTATCTTGAAATAAGTTGCCACGAATCACACCTTGAGCCGATTTAGTTACGGAAATTCCATTGCCCTTATTTTTCAAGAAGATGTTATTTTCGATTTGGGGATTTCCCGTACCTGTCACAAAAATCCCTTCTCGGATGCTGTTAATAAAGGTACTATTTTTGATTACAGGGTTACTGGATTCTACCCATACAGCCGTTCCCCGTGAATTCGGGTTGGTAAAAGTTAAACCTGTAATGATAGTGCCATTATTCGCTAACAGGGTAATGTCCTGTCTAGCAAAAGTGCGACTGGTGTAATAGCCACCACCGATAATGACGATTCCTTCACCTTTGTTGGATTCATTACCTTGAAGCGTGACTCCAGAATTGAGAACAAGGGGGAATGTTTCACCACTATCTTTACTATAGTTTCCAGGAGCAACCTGAACAACCGTCCCGGCTGTAGCTTTAGAAAGGGCAAAAGTGATAGTTTTATAGGGGGCTTCTGTAGTTCCATTACCAGAAGTATCTTTTCCAGTGACAGAGTTAACGTAAATGATAGTCCCACTAGCTGGTACTTGGGCTGTTAAAGTTGGGGACGCACCAGCTTTAAGTTGACTAAATATGAGAGTAGAACTACTGGCAACTAATAACAAAGCGGTGAGACTGGTCTGTAAAGATAAACGAGAAATGTGAAAACCCTGATTTTTCATTTTTTTACTGAATTATGTGCTTTTAATTATGGTACTTTCACAAGAGTGCAGTGTAACAGATATTCATCTGCAAAACTTATAACAAACTATACCTGATGATTAGGACTTATGCAGCTAAAATTCTGATTAAAAAAAATAATGTATCGCAGGAGTCAGGAGTCAGGATTAAAACCCTGTTGTGGGATGAGTTTCATAAATATCTACGGTACGTTGACACAAATAATTGATGTCCTAACCTGTTGTGCATTTAATTTGTATAAGTGGAACAGGCATCTTGCCTGTTAAACAAGAGTTCAGAATATTAGGATTATACAATTTAGCTGTGTAACAGCTTAACCACAAGAGGAATGCGGTAGTGTTGGCAACTTCCCGTCTTCAGACCGAAGGGGAAAACGCACACAGGCGAATTGATTGCCTTCAATATTCGTGATACAATCAAATTGTCACTAAGGGACTTCCAATTAAAAAAATACCCAAAAATTTCTTGTTGTGCGGGACGAATTGCCCGCTAATCATCAAGGACGGGCAGGATTCCCATCCCACAAAATTGGGTAATTTATTTTTTGGTGTTCCCTTAGTCTAAACTCCAATTATTATTGTTTTTCTCTGTTATACATAAAAATTGAGGATAAGATTTCTTATCCCCAAAGTCCTTGCTCAAAGCAATTGGTAAATATTTGTTTTGTCAAAGGGTTAATAAGCTAAAGTTTCTAAAGTCTCTCTTAAATACATTTGTACTTGCTGATCTAGACGTAAACTTTGCGATTGAGCGTTACATTCTAATTGCCATCTTTGAAAACCGGAACTAGCAGAAATCACGTATTTCAGGTTATGCCAAAATTGAGTATTAGCAGATAATTGATGATTTATACGCTCACCATTGACATAGCCTTTGCTATCGGTACTATGCGCGTAGTTGCTAGAAGTTGGAAATTGAGCCATAATTCCTCATTCCTTGTTGTTCACTTCCAGATTTAGACAATTTGGGATTTTAGATTTCAGATTGATAATTTATTTCACATTCCCGGGAAAGACGTAAATCTAGTTACCCAAACCTAAAATTGAAAATTTTTGTTTAATCTGTTTTCAAGATAATGGTTTTATACCTGAAAATTCTGTCGCATTCATCACTAAATGCAGAATTTTCTGCGAGAAATTTCTAAAACAACTTGTTTTCAATTAAACAGGGAATTTTTTTAAAATTTATAGCAAACCCAGGGGGTCAAGACATCAATAGATCATGAAACTCCAACTCAAACAGGGTTTTGCCTACTTCTTCCTTCTTGCTTCTGCCTTCGTGTTTTTTGTTTCTATCCCTACGGGACGCGAACTTGGTTCATTAATTCCTGACTCCTTTTAAGCGGAGTGCTGATTTTACATTATTTGAGTGTTGAACTCGAAACAGTCTCAATTCAACACTCATCAACTCAGCACTCAACGCTGGATGCACGTCACTACTTAGTCATAGTTAAAGTCCGACGTTTAGTTACCAATTGGTAGGATTCAATGATGTCATTTTCCACCCAGTCATGGAACTTATCAATGCCGATACCACATTCATAACCTGCGTTGACTTCACGGGCATCTTCTTTCATCCGTTTAAGGGAATCAAGGACACCTTCATAAACTACCTTATTATGACGACGGACGCGGACTTTACAGTTGCGAACGAGTTTACCAGATTGCACATAACAACCGGCAACAGCGCCACGACCAACTGGGAAGACAGCACGAACTTCTGTTTGTCCCAAAGGTTCTTCCACCAGTTCGGGTTCGAGTAGACCTTCTAAAGCACCTTGGATATCTTCCAAGAGTTTGTAGATGATGTTATATTCTCGAACATCTACACCTGCTTCATCCGCAGCCTGTCTAGCTCCACTGGCGTAGGTGGTGTTGAAACCAATAATCACAGCGTTACTGGCAGCAGCTAAGTCTATGTCTGTTTCGGTGATTTCTCCAGCGGTAGCTAAGAGCATCCGAATTTGGACTTCGTTTTGCGGAATTTGGCGCAGAGAGCCGATAATAGCTTCTACAGAACCTTGTACGTCGCCCTTGAGGATCAGATTGAGTTCTTTTAACTCGCCTTCTTGTGCTTGTGCTGACAGGGTAGTGAGGGTGACACGACCTTGTAACAATCGAGACTGACGTTGCTTGTCGGCGCGATCGCTGGCTATAGAACGAGCTTCTTTTTCGTTTTCATAGACCTCGAAATCATCACCGGCAGCAGGGACATCACTTAAACCCAATACCTCTACTGCAAAGGATGGACTAGCGACATCTACACGCTTACCACGATCATTCACCATAGCCCGGACTTTACCGAAGGCTGAACCAGCGACCAGCATATCTCCGACATGGAGAGTACCGTTTTGAATCAGCAAGGTAGCAACTGCACCTTTCGCTTTATCCAAATGAGCCTCAATGACTGTTCCTTTTGCGACTCGATCTGGATTAGCGGATAGTTCGGCTACTTCCGACACCAACATAATCATTTCTAGGAGGGTATCGAGATTTTCGCCCTTAATGGCACTAACGGGAACCATAATGGTTTCACCACCCCAGTCTTCGGCAGTTAGACCGTAATTGGTGAGTTCCTGTTTAACCCGTTCTGGTTGTGCGCCTTCTTTATCAATCTTGTTGATGGCAACAACAATGGGAACATCGGCAGCTTTAGCGTGGCTAATAGCTTCGATGGTTTGGGGACGAACGCCGTCATCAGCAGCTACGACTAAAACGGCAATATCTGTCACCCTAGCTCCTCTGGCACGCATCGCGGTGAAGGCTTCGTGACCAGGAGTATCGAGGAAAACAATCTGCTGTGGTTTACCTTCATGGACGATATCAACATGATATGCGCCGATATGTTGGGTAATACCGCCCGCTTCCCCAGAAGCAACTTTGGTTTTGCGAATTGAGTCGAGGAGAGTGGTTTTACCGTGATCTACGTGACCCATGATAGTGACAACTGGGGGACGACGAATGAGGTGATCTAAGTCAGTCACGTCAATCATTTCTGTGACTTTCCGAGCTTCAGCTTCTCGTTCGACGATTTCGACTTCTACTTCTAGTTCTTTGGCGACTAGGGTAATGGTCGGAATATCCAGATTTTGGGTGATACTGACAGCCATGCCTTTCATAAACAGGATTTTGACAATCTCTGTATCGGCAATTACTAAGGCATCAGCTAACTCTTGGACTGTTAATGGACCAGTGACAGCCAGTGTAGCTGGACGATCTGGTTTTTGCTCGACATTTTCTTGACGACGATTGTGGTCGCGGGAAGAGCTAGATTTTTTGCCCCTGGTAGTAGGAGCAGCTACAACCGCTACAGTTGGCGCACCAGCACGGGTTCCTTTGGGTTTGGGAGGACGGGCAATGGAAAGACTAACTTGGACGGCTGCGGAAATTTCTAGACCGTTTTCGTCTAAATCATCCTCATCGAGTAAATCATCTTCTAAGATTGGTTTGACCCGTTTGCCCTTGGGTCCTAACTTAGCCTTTTCTTTGATTTCGTCAATGATTTCTTCTTCTTGCCATTTCTTCCCACCTTTGTTTAAACGAGGGGGTGTAGGGCGTTTTAAATCGAGCAGATCGGGAACAATTGGTGTTTCATCCAATGATTCTTTTTTCGCTCCGCCGATATTATGCCGGGGTGGAGTTGCCGTGGGAATGGCTGCTGGTTCACCGGGACGTGCGGGTCTAGGACGTTGGATATCACCGCCGACGGATGGTCTGCCAGTGCGCTGTTCTGTCCTTGTTGGGGCTGCTGAATTAGCCCGACTAGGTTTAGGTGGTGCGGATGGTGAACCTTGGTCAGATGATGGTTTATTAACCTTACTTCTGACTGGTTGTCGGTCTTCCTCAACCCGCTGGGTGCGATCGCGTTTAAGCAGAGGTTTTTCCGATGTTCCGATTACCGGTGTATCTGGCGATTTTGTGGCATCTACTCTGGCAGGGGGAGAAACCAATTGGGGTTTTTGCGGTTTCTCTGGTTTAGGTCTAGGAGTAGATATCTTCTCTGCTTTTTCCCCTACTACCTTTTCCGCCACCGGTTGAGGATTAGATACCTGTTCCGGTTGGGTAGGATTAGGTTTGAGCGGAGTCTCGGATTGATTCCGGGGAACTGGTCGAGTTGGTGCCGTCGGCTTCATAGATGAGACAGGTGTAGCGAAAGGCCGTGGAGGTGAAGGACTATTAGCCTCAGTAGCGTCAGTAGCAACTGAAGTATCTGGTGAGTTGGTAGTAGTGTTTCTCAATATTTTCGGTTTGCGAATTTCTAGAATTTGCTGTTTGTGATTGGCACTGGGACGGTTTGGGGATGAATTTGGTTTATGGCCACTTTTACCCTGTTCCTTTTTGGAGACTAAGTTCGCAGCAGCAACTTTTTCGGCGGCGCTACGAATTTGTTCAGCTTCCGATTCGGAAATCGTACTGCTGTGGCTTTTGACCGCAATATCGAGCTGATCGCAAATGGCTAGTAGCTCTTTATTGTCCAAATTCAATTCCTTTGATAAGTCATAGATTCTAACTTTTCCGTTGTTCATCCACTCTTTCCCCTTTAATTTACAGTTTTAATGGATGGTTGCCTGGTTGGTGACATCTCCACCCTTTGATCACTGTTTTTTCGGTTGCCCTTGGTGATATTGCCGGTGCCTCCAGTTAGGAAAGAGAGATGTTTCGGGTTAATACTGACATCTCCACCAGGAATGATGGTTGATGCAGAACTGCGATTTGACGCTACCAGGTTGCCATTTTTGGTTTTTTTGTTTTGCTGATTTGTGAGTCTTCCACAATACAATCAAAAAAAAACTTTCTGGGAGTAATGCCTTACGTCTTGTCCAAAAAAAGGAGATCGAGAAAGCTGGTTACATCCATTTACTATTTTGGCACTAACTTGAGCGATACTAAAGGTTATGATCAGAGCGCGAATAGTTCGGCTTTTGTCATAATATCTTTAGAGGTTATCGCAATTTTAGTTGTTACCATTAAATCTGATTTTGGCGATCGCCCTGATTTAGACGCTGCCACAATGTTTGATACACTGTGTCTGGCACTGTCCCATGCAGCGATCTTCCTAGTCTATTTTTTTTCTGAGCTACTTGCAGGCAACTCTCTTGCGGACAGATATAGGCAGAACGCCCCATGCCCTGATCTAATTGTACCTTTCCAGATGGAAAGACGCGGACAATCCGCCAAAACTCTTGTTTCAAGTTGACTTGACGGCAACTAATACAACGCCGATAGTTCGGTTTCATCAGTCTTTTGCCAGATTCAGCTAGATATCTTCCAGATACTAAACAATGTATTTTTTAATGTCAGTTGTCAGTTGTTCGTTGTCAGTTGTCATTGGGAAGAAATATTCCCCCTGCTCCCTGCTCCCTGCTTACTGCTTCCGTTCTATAAAACTTACCCAAAATTACCAAAGTCTAGACACATCTGGACAGCGATAATCTTAGTGTTTATTTCCTGCTTCATCGCGGTCTTAGAATGACTTCCAATCTTGTTTGCCCGCTCCACAGGCAATCTCGGTAGAACTTACCCTTACTTTCTCAAATTATTGCAGGCAAATTTGGGGAATTAATCTTCCTCGCTATTGTTGAATCTATCCTCATCCAATTCTAATTCTTCTGCCATGTCATATTCTCGGTCAGACCTATCATCCTGATCATTTCGTGGTTGATTTTGCGCTCTCACCGCTGCAAATTTAATATCTTCAGCTTCCTGGTCATATTTAGCCTGATCTTTAATGTCAATTTTCCAACCAGTGAGACGGGCTGCTAACCGCACATTTTGCCCCTCTTTACCAATAGCCAAACTCAGTTGATCTTCCGCCACCAAAACATGGGTTTGGCGACTTTCTGGGTCCATCAGTCTAACTTCATCTACCCGTGCTGGACTTAAGGCATTAGCAATATAGGTAGCTGGATCTGGAGACCAGCGAATCACATCTATTTTTTCACCACGTAATTCATTAACTACTACCTGTATCCGTGATCCCCTCGCACCAATACAAGCGCCAACGGGGTCTACATCACGATCTAAGGTATCAACAGCAATTTTTGTCCGGGGTCCGACATAACGAGAAGGAGGATTAGCTTCTCTGGCTACAGCCACAATCCGCACTACCTCATCTTCAATTTCTGGGACTTCATTGGCGAATAGATAAACTACCAAACCTGCATCAGCACGCGATACCATCAACTGTGGACCCCGTTGCTGTCCTTGGGAAACTTTTTTCAGATATACCTTAAAAGTTGCATTAGCACGATAGTTATCATTGGGTAACTGTTCTCGCTTGGGTAACTCCGCGTCTACCTCTGATTGTCCAAATCCACTACTCACAGCCAAAATCACAGACTGACGTTCAAATCGCAATACTCTAGCTTGCAAAACCGTGCCTTCTAAGTCTTGAAACTCTTCTTGCACCATTTGACGTTGTTGATCTCGCAACTTTTGCGCCAATACTTGCTTAGTTTGCATGGCTGCCATGCGCCCAAATTCACCCTGGTCTGGGGTGACATCCAATACCACAGAATCTCCCAGTTGAGCTTCAGGGGCTACTTGCTGTACCTCATCTAAGGAAATTTGATGATCAGTATTACTAACTGCATCAACAATAGTTTTGGTGGAAAGAACCCGAAATCCCTCACCCTCTATATCCAATTCTACTTCAAAATTATTAAAATACTCTTCATCAAATTGTCTACGTTCTAAATTTTGGGCGCGACGATAACGTTCGTAACCCTTAATTAATGCTTCTCTAATAGCCGCTTGTACAGCCAAACGGGGCAAATTTCGTTCTTTGCTAATACTTTCAATTAGCTCTTTTAATCCAGATAAAGTCACCATTGACATACGCAGTCTCCTAAAATTTTATGTAAGCTAGTCAGCACAATTAGATAATTGTTAAGAAATAATTGTTTTCTTCAATACCTTCGCCATTCTTTGTAGGTTGGGTTAAGCAACAGTGCAACCCAACGCATTTGTTGGGTTTCGTTCCTCAACCCAACCTACAAATCTACAAAGAATGGCGGTTTCCAATTTGGCGAAGGTATTGTTTCCATAACCAATTACTCCTTACCAGTTACCAGTCCCTAATCCAAAGTCTAAAATCTAAAATTGATTAGCTACGCTCATCTATTTGTACTTTGGTAATGAGGTCACGCGGGATTTTGATTACACGACCTTTTTGATTAAGGTAAACTGTGGTTTCATCCCGACGCACCAATAGACCTATCCAATCTTGCTGTTGTTCGTAGGCTGGGGAAGTGGAAATAACTACAGGAAATCCTTTGAAGGAAATAAACTCCCTGTCTGTTACCAGTTGCCGCGAAATACCAGGACTGGATACTTCCAATACATAAGCGTCTGGAATGATCTCTCCCGCGTCTAATGACGCTTCTAAGGCACGGCTCATCCTTTCACAATCATTCAGGCCAATGTCCTGTAGAGGATTAAAGATATCTACTCGCAAGACTGGGGGGCTTTGGTTCGTATGAAAAACTATACTAACAACTTCCAATCCTAGTTCTGTGGCTACTGGTGTCGCCAAATCAATAATTTGTGGTATTAAAGGATGAGTCATGGGAGAATTCAATAAAAAAAGTGGGCTTCAACCCACTTCCTGCGACAGGGATATCTTCCAAGAAGTACTGTGACGAACTGCATTAGTTCGCCCCTAAAATGAGTGTAGCCTATTTCTTCAGTTAGTCATGACAGACTTGAAAAAATTGGGAATGAGTAATTGGGAATGGGTAATTGATGATTGGGAAAAATCTTCTTCCCTACCTCCCCTACCTCCCCCTGTCTCTTATACA